>JBBQQS010000087.1:0-13504 GCA_038215525.1 Bryobacterales bacterium | reverse complement strand
GGATTGGGGATCTTCGGGATTGGTCCTAAAGCCGCCTTCGAAGAGGCAACGGGCCTCGGTCAGTCGGGCGGAGAGCGGGCCAAAGACCCAGATATAGTCGATCCGTCCTTTGGGCGCGATGGGGCTGGAGGTGAATGGCTGCCCGACACCTTTGGCGGCAAAGGTGTCGACGAAACCGGCCTGCTGCCAGCGCTGATACTCCGGGGCGTCCGGCCGATGGTTCAAGTCGCCCTGAAAGAGAATCGAGCGGCCGGACTTCTGGTCCTTCTCCATCGCCGTCAGCAGGCCATCGATTTCGCGCTGCCGAATTTCGCTCCGTTGCGGATTCAGATGGGCGGTATGGACAACGATCTCTTCAGCGCCCCACTGGATGACCGCTCGGCCCCAGTGCCGCGTGTAGAGTTCGGGGTCAGAATTCCCGGGTGCGTTCTGCGATTCGAGAATCTTGCCGCGGGTCAGTATCGTACCGGGAAAGCCGATGGGGTAGCCGCGATAGGAAGCGACGCCGGGCGGAAACCAGGCGAAATTCATCTGCATCACGCCGGCGATCGTTTGGGCGACGGGCTGGGTGACGCTTTCGGCAAAAGTGACCAAGTCGGGGCGGTAAAGCCGTAACTCATGGGCCATTCGCGAGGGCTGCTGGGGTGCCAGCGCGCGAAAACGGGGACGGTTGAGCTCGGTTTCGGGATAGCCGAGGCAAGCCAGGATATTGTAAGCGATGGTCCTCAGACCGCTGGGGGAGACGGGTACCGGGGCTTGGGCGGAGAGAGCCAACGGCGCGGCGAGCAGCGTCCGGCGGTGCATTAGAACAAGAGCCTCGCGCCCATCTGGATTTCGCGCGGGCCGTTGGCGGTGCGCGTGACGCGGCCAAAATCCGGGGAGATGAAGTTCCGTTCCGGCGAGGCAAAGCGCGGCGTATTCAGGAAGTTGGTAAACACGGCTCGGTATTCGAGCTTGACGCGTTCGCGCCACAGGGGAAAGAGTTTGAGTAACGTAAAGTCCCAGTTGCGCGTGGAATCGCTGCGGACATCGGAGAGTGCGCGGCCGACGTTACCCAGGGTGAAGGGCACCGGATTGGTGAACTGGGTGGTATCGAACCAGCGGCCAACGCGCGATTGCGGCGTGGTTTCCAGCCGGGCGCTTTTGCCGGTGCTATTGGGCCGTTGGCTGCCCGCGCCAAAGGCATGGTAAGGCGTGCCCCCCACGATCTGGAGGGGGTTGCCGGAAGCATAAACGACTATGCTCGAAAGCTGCCAACCGCCCAGGACGGCGTTGGTGACGCCGCCACGGTTCAGGAAGGGCCGGCCCTTGCCAACGGGCAGCTCGTACAAGGCGGCGATGGTCACCCGGTGCGAGAAGTCCTCTTCGTTCACGGCCCACTCGCGCTTGAAGTCGAACCGCGTGCGCTCGCGGGCCGGGGCGGCGCCGAGCCAAGTGGGAATCCCCGAATAGTCATCCATGGTTTTCGATTTCGTCACATTGCCCAACAACGTCAGGCCCTGGGAAAAGCGCTTTTCAACCCGTACATGGCCTCCATGATAAGTGGCGTTGGCGCCGTTATAGTCGAAGATCTCGAAGCGCGTGAACTGGGGATAGGGGCGCAACAACTGGCCGCGCTGGACGGTGGCGCGCGCCAGAATCGAATTAGAGGGAATTTCCGGCAGGCCGAAGAAGGGATTCGGCACCAGTTCATTCAGGCTATTGCCGAGCCCGACGAACTGCGGCTCGAGTTCGTTGAGGTCGATGGGGGGGCGATTGAACTGGCGCGACAAATTACCCGAGTAGCCGACCTCAATCAAGGTGGTGGAATTCAGCTGGCGTTGGATGTTCAAGTTCCACTGCATTACATAGGGCACTTTCTGGCTGTTGGTGCCCGCAATGCCAGAAGCGCTCAGGCCCACGTTCGTCAGCAGGCCCAGCTTGCCGCGGAGCGGATCCACCAGGGATCCGCCCGGGAATGGATCGCGCAGGTAGTTGGTGGGGCGGGCTCCGTCGGCCGAGGAGATCATAGCGTTGGTAAGGGAGAAGCTCTCGCGTGGAGGCGGCACGGCTTCGCCAATCTGCGTCTTATAAAGTAAGCCGGCGCCGGCGCGGATCACGGTTTTGGCGCCCAACTGATAAGCCATGCCCAACCGGGGGGCGATGTTGTTCCAATCGATGGGAATGGTGTTGTTGACGCCCTGGAGGTTGCCCTGATTGGGGAACTCCAGCCCGCCCAGAATGGTGGTGCGCATGCCCGGCTGGAGCTTGGTGCGATCGATCTTGGCGTTCAGCGGATTCTCCACCGTCGTATTGAGGAAAGACATCTGCCCGAACTTGTCCCACATGGGCCGCGACACATCGAAGCGCAGGCCCAGGTTGAGGGTGAGGTGGGAGGAGACCTTGAAATCGTCCTGCAGGAAGAAAGCGAGGTAGTCGCTCTTCACGTTGGCGATGGAAACTCGCGAGATGGTGCCAGAGGTCGGCGTGCCGAGGAGGAAGTCGGCAAAGGCGTTGCCCTCGGCGGCGATGTTGGCGCGGTTGTTGATGCGGCGGGTGAATTGGTCAGAGAAGTTGAACTGGCCGGCCCGGTCCGAACCGCCGCCCCGAATGTAGTGCTGGCGGCGGCCGTCAAAGCCGGCTTTCCAGACATGCCTTCCGGCGACGCGCGTCCAGGTGGCTTGGATGGCGATGGTGTCCGGGCCCCAGTATTGCTGGTTACCGACGCCAATGGCCTGGTAGCCGCCGGTGAAGTTAATACCGGGGAAGGCGATGGCGTCGGAGTAGGCGCGGAGGTAGTCCGGCAGGCCGGCGTCCGTGGGGTTGAAGGGGTTGGTGCAGGAGTCAAACTGGGACTGGCAGCCGGAACGCCAAGCCTGAATGTTGGTGTAGCGCGTGTAGCCCGTGCGGAAGTCGAAGATGCTGGTGGGGCTAACGGTCCAGGTGTAGCCGGCCACGTACTGATAGCTGCGGCGCGGTCCGCGCCAAAGGCCGGTATCGGCGACGTTGGGGGTCTGCAGGGTGCTGCCCGGTAGCGTGGGGGGCAGGTTCCGCTCAATCGCCCAGCGCGAACTGCGGGCCATCAAGTGGTGGTTGGAGGTGAAGTTATGGTCGACTTTCAGGTCCCACTGGGCTTCGTCGTTTGGCGTAGAGACTTGATAGGTGTTGTTGCCCAAGGCGGTGAAGGGGTCGCCGGCGGAGCGGCGCTGCTGAGGAATAAAGCTCCAGATTTTGAGCGCGGCGGGATCGAGCCGGCTGGCTGGCAAACGGTTGCTGGGGAAGGGCGTGCGTGCCTCGCCGGGTCCGGCGGTGAGGGGATCGAACAGGCCGATGGGCTGGTTGACCGTGTTGCGGAGGTTCGAAAAATCTCCTGCGGCCATTTCGGTAGTCGGCAAACTGGACCGGGTCGGCTGGCCGGTGGAGCGCTGGCGGAAGCCCTGATAATCGTAGAAGAAGAACGTGCGATTCTTCACGATCGGCCCACCGATGGCGCCGCCAAAGGTATTCTGGCGCAAGGCGCCTTTCTTGAAGCCGGTGGCATTGCTGAACCAATTCGTCGCGTCCAACCGGTCGTTGCGGAAGAACTCAAACAAAGATCCGCGAAACTGATTAGTTCCGCTTTTGAGGGTCAAGGTGACCACGCCGCCGCCCGACTTACCGTATTCGGCGGAGAAGGTATTGTTGAGCACCTTCAATTCTTCGGTAGCTTCCATGGACGGGAAATACACAATGCCCGCCGTGCCGGAGCCGCCGCTGCCGCCCTCCGGAATATTCGCCGAAAGGCCGTCGACGATCATTTCGTTAGTGACGCCACGCGATCCGTTGATGGAGAAGTTACTAGTCGAGTTAGTGCCGGGGCGGCTGCGATTATCGACGTTGCCCTGCGGACTTACTCCAGGCGCCAGGTAAATCAGATGCAGGGGCGACAGGTTGGGCAAAGGGAGCGTTTGCACCTGGCGATTCGAGATAAACTGCCCGGGCGTGGCGTTGGAGGTTTCGAGTAAGGGGGCCGTGGCCTGCACCTCCACCGTGTCGCTCACGCTGCCCACCGTCAGGCGGAGATCCACCTGCGCCCGCTGGTCGATCACCAGGTTGACGCCGTCGCGGCGGAGCTTCGCAAAGCCCGGCGCCTCCACCTCAATCCGGTAGTCGCCGAACTGAAGCAGGCGCGGAAAGTCGTAACCGCCGCCCTCGTTGGAGGTGAATGTGTACGGGGTGCCCGTGGCGAGGTGAGTGGCGCGAACTGTCGCGCCCGGCACCGGTGAGTTTTGCGGATCGAGTACCCGGCCATATAGCGAGGCGCGAATGGTCTGCGCGGAGAGCGGCAGACTGAAAATAATCATGGCGGCGAGTAGTAAGCGCATCTGTAACCTCCCAAAGGCTTGAGTTTACGGAACGGCTATTGCAGGGGAATGGCGAATCAGTTACTTTTTCAAGAGGCCGCGGGCCATCGCGAGGTTTCGTTGGGCCTGTGCGTTGCGCGGCTGCAAACGCACCACCTGCGCAAAGGCCTTCACGGCGTCGGCAAAACGATCGAGTTCGCCATAGGCGACGCCCAAGGCCATCTGGGCTTCGGCGAGCCCCGGGTTGAGTTGCACGGCGCGCTCCAAGTGGGGCAGGGCGCGCGCGGTGTCCCCGGTTTCCTGCCAAAGCCGCCCCAGATTGTAATGCGCTTCCGCGTAGTCCGGATCCAACTGCGCGGCTTTGGCAAAGCAGGGAATGGCCGCCGCGAAGCGCCCGGCTTGGGCCTCCAGCCGGCCCAGATGATTGTGCGCCGGGGCAAAGTCCGGGTCGGCAGCGAGTGACCGTTCAAAGTATTGCCGCGCCGCATCGAGCGAGCCAGCGGCTTGGGCCAAGAGCCCCAGATTGTTGAGCGGCTCCGGCAGATAGGGCTGGGCGGCGTGGGCCCGCCGCAGATAGGGCTCGGCGTCCGCCCGCGGCAGCAGGAGTGAACCATAACTATTGAGGGCTTCGGCAAAGTCCGGGGCGGCGTCAATGACGCGTTTGAGTTCGGCGGCGCTATTCTGGGCGAGCGCAAAGTTATAGCGGACCTGGGTCATGCCGGGGTCGAGCGTCAGGGCGCGGGCGAACCAAGGCAACGCCAAGCGCGGCTGTTTGGCGGCGACGTAAGCTGAGGCCAGGTCCACCATCGCTTCGAGCGACGGCTTCTGTAGCAACGCCTTCTCCAGCAACTTCATGCCCCGCGGCCGATCGGCGCCGTCGACCACGAGCGCCTGGCCCAGATAGAGGTCGCGCTCCCAGGGCGTCAGGTTGGGCGTTCGGTAGAATTGCAAGTCGCCGCGATAGGCCTCCGGCTGCTCGGCCCGCGCGGCCACCAGCGCCGCCGGGTTGGCCGGCGGCTTCTGGATCTTGTGGTCGGTGAGCACGACGTGCACGGCGTCCTCGGTCCGGCGCTTTGGCATGTGGCACGTGGCGCAATTGCCGCCGGGATCGTGCGCCTGCGCGTGGCAGTTCTTTCAAGCGGGCGTGTAGTCGATGCTGGCGGCGGGCTGGTGCGGATTGTGGCAGGTAGTACAGGTGAGCTTACCGCTCTTTGCAAAACACGCCGATTGGAGCATTCGATAGCCAGCGCTGTTGATCTCAAACTTGTCGTCATGGCCCTGGCCCGGCGGATGATCAAACTGCACCAGGTAATCGGAGAGACGCTGGCCCGGCCGGAACGAGGTGACTTCGCGGCCCGCCCGTCGGAGGGCATGCGGCAGCTTCGCGCTCGTCGTTTCGAGATGGCACTGGAAGCAGCCGTCGAGCCCGCCAGACCGGACAATGTTCCGCTTCGTCGGTTGGATGCTATGCGCCGCGCCATCGCCATGGCAACGCTCACAACCGATGCCCTGCGGAAGCTGGGCCTCATAGCGGGCTGGCCGTCCAAACGCGTTAACGGCTTTTGGATAGGAGTTATGGCAGAACAAACAGCCGGGGTCGTTCCGCCATGCGCCTTCCGGGCAGGACTTTGCCGTCTCGGTGCGCCAAGGCCAGATCGTGCAGCAGCGCTGGCCGGCCGAAGCACCCACGCGCATTTTCGAACAAACTGCGACGTTTTCCATCGGGTCCGGCAATCATGCGCGCAGCTTTCTGCATGCGGCGCCTAACGGCACGCTCACGCAACTCCCCCTCACTTGGTACACGCAGGAGAAGGCTTGGGCCATGAGCCCGGGCTACGACCGCCCGGCCCATGCCGGCTTCTCGCGCCAGATCGCGTACCTTCTCGCGCTCGATCGGGAATGCGAGCCAGGCCTCATGCCGGTAGTGGCGTATTGGCGCACGATCTCCGCGTGACAATTGGCGCATCCCGGCGCCGCGGGCAGCAGGGGGACGAGAATCAGGCAGAACCATCGCATCGATCAAAGTTTAGCCTGCCGCAGGCCGGCTGGCGCGGAGCGCGAGGCCGCGGGCGACGGACGTGAACTCATTGCCGGAGCGGATCCTTTCGCGGCCGAAGCGGCTCGCGAAGATGCGCTGGACGGCCGGGACGAAGGACGTGCCGCCCGTGAGGAAGACGGCATCGACGAGCTTGGGGTCGACGCCGGATCTAGCTAAAAGGCGGTCGACACAGCCGGAAATCGCGGCCAACTCTTCGGCGATCCAGCCTTCGAACTCGCGCCGCGTGATGCGGGTTTCGATGTCCGCGATGCCGTCAGCGTAGCGAAATACGGTCTCTTCGGCCTGCGAAAGGTCGACTTTGGCCCGTTGCACCGATTGGTGGAGGCGATAGCCCAGGTCCTCGTTGATCAGGTGCAGCAAGGCCTCAATGCGTTCGCCTTCGAGGGCCTGTTTGCGTGTGGTTTCGAGCATCTGCATGGTTTCGCGGCTGCGCAGCATCGATAGATGGTGCCAGCGCTCGAGCTTCGCGTAGACCCAACTGGGCACCGGCAGGATCTTGTCGAAGGATCGCAGCGAGGTGCCGGCTCCCAAGGCCGGCGAGACCACGTGCCGGACGATCTTGGCGTCGAGCGCGTCGCCGGCCAAGCCGACGCCTTCGTTGCCGAGGAGTTGCGTGGTGACGCCGCCAACGCGGAGCAGTGAGAAGTCGCTGGTGCCGCCGCCGAAGTCGCCGACCAGAATCAGCTCTTCGTGGTCCAGCGTGCCCTCGTAGTGATAGGCCGCGGCGACGGGCTCAAGCTCGAACTCGATCTCTTCGAAGCCCGCCTTGGTGAATGCCACGCGCAAACGTTCGGTAGCGTAATCGTTGTCGGCTTCCGTATCGGCGCCAACGAAATGCACCGGCCGTCCGGCCACGACCGACTTGATGGATTGGCCCAATTGGCGCTCGGCTTCCTCGCGCATCGGCCGTACGATACGGGCGATCAGGTCTTCGATCTGGGCTTGCTGGCCGAAGACCTCGGTGCTGCGTAAGTTACGGCTCGTCAGGAAGGATTTGAGCGATTGAATTAGCCGGCCTTTGTTTTCGGCCTCCAGGTAACGTTCAATCGCCTCCGGTCCGGCCCAGGCGCGCAGGCGCGCTCCGGCCGGGGGCTTCTCGAAGTACAGCAGCGAGCGGAAACTTTCCGTCGTGCCCGTGGCCGTTTCGAAGCGGGTAAGAGTAAGTTCGGGGGATTGCCAACACGCAAGCGAGCTGTTGGTGGTTCCAAAGTCGAGTCCGACGCGCATCGATTAACGGAGTAAGTCCTCAAGTTGTACTTTCGTGTCGGTTTTGGCGTCACGGTATTTCACGATGACGGGCGTGTAGATACTAATTCCCCAATCTTTTCCCGGTCCATTGGTAACTTGGCGCGCGCCGGAGACGACCACCGCGTTGGCGGGAATCACTAGCGGCGAGTCGTCAGTGGCGGCGTGGACTTTGCCGGTGACTAAGTCATAAACGGGCGTGGAGCGGTTCAAGATGACGCCCGAGCCCAGGACGGCGCGTTGTTTGATCACGGTGCCTTCGTAAACACCGCAGTTACCGCCCACGAGCACGTCGTCTTCAATGATGACGGGCATCGCACCCACCGGCTCCAGCACGCCGCCGATCTGGGCCGCCGCGGACAAGTGGCAGCGCCGGCCAATCTGCGCGCAACTGCCCACCAAGGCATGGGAGTCGACCATCGTGCCCTCGTCCACCCAGGCGCCCACGTTGATGTACATGGGCGGCATACAAGTCACTCCGCGGGCGATGTAACAGCCGTCGCGAATGCTAGAGCCGCCCGGGACGATCCGCACTCCATGTTGCGCCGTAATCTGCCGCACCGGGTAAGTGGCTTTGTCGAAATAAGGTTGCCGCGTGGTGTTCACCGACATATCCACGATCTGACCCATGCGGAAGCCGACTAAGATGCCTTTTTTCACCCAGGCATTCACGCGCCAGCCCGTGGTAGTGTCCGCTGGTTCGGCGGCGCGGATCAGGCCGGCGTTCAGGGCCTGCTTAAAGTCCTGAAACGTCTGCGCGTCGGACTCGCTGTAAGTAGCGGGAGGCGCATCGAATAAAGCCTCGATGGCGCTCGAAAGACTATCGGCTCGCATGTTGGGCCTGCTCCTTCAGTAAGCCGCATGAGGAAAGTACGGCGGAAATCCGGCCTTCGCTCGCCGCGGTCGGGGCCACCATCGGCAAACGCCACACGGGCTCGCACAGGCCCATCATGGCCATCGCCGCCTTCACTGGCTGCGGGTTACTCTCAATAAAGTTGACATTCATCAGCGGTAGATACTCTCTTTGAATCTCGCGGGCCGCGGCAAAGTTCCCCTCGCGGCAATGGCGCACGATGGCCGTCATCTGGGCCGGAATCTCGTTCGAAGCTACGGAGATTAGGCCATGGCCGCCCAAGCCCATCAGCGCGATGGTGATGGAGTCATCGCCCGAAAGCACTTTGAAGCCGGCCGGCACTTCGTGAATCACATTGGCCATCTGGGAAATATTTCCCGAAGCTTCCTTGACGCCGACAATATTCTTGAGCGTGGCGAGGCGAGCTAACGTGCCGGGCTCCACGTTCACGCCGGTGCGCCCTTGCACGCTATAAACAATAATCGGCAGCGGCACCGCTTCGGCCAAAGCTTTGTAATGTTGCCACAAGCCCTCTTGCGTGGGTTTATTGTAATAAGGAGTTACCGACAAAATGCCTTGAGCCCCCATGGCCGCGCAGCCCTCGGCTAACTCGATCACTTCTCGTGTAAAGTAACCGCCTGCGCCGGCGAGTACCGGTACTTTGCCCGCTGCCTCTTCCACCGTGAGCTTAACGACTTGTAAGTGCTCTTCCAGCGTAATGGTGGGGCTTTCGCCGGTCGTGCCGCAGGGCACCAGAAAGTCGATGCCTAAGTCGATTTGGCGGCGCACCAGCTTGCGCAGGTTCACCTCGTCCAGCGAGCCATCGGTCAAAAATGGGGTAATTAGTGCGGTTCCGCAACCTTCAAACATTGTTTATCCTTCGCTCTTCCGAAATAGGGTTTCGCTGAACTCGTAAAATCCGCGCTTGCCAACCACCCATTGGGCCGCCTTCAAGGCGCCGCGCGCAAAGCCTTCGCGGCTGCGGGCCGCGTGCGTTAAAGTAATTGTATCGGCCGCCGAATCAAACCCGATCTCATGCGTACCCGGGTGCGCCCCGGCACGGTTCGAACTGACATCGATGGCGCGGGCATAGCCAGCTTGTTTCATCTCTTCCACCAGCTTCAGTAACGTGCCGGACGGCGCGTCTTTCTTGGTGTGATGATGAATTTCCCAAGCCCAGGCGCCATACTCTTTCTCATCGGCCAGTAAGCGCGCCGCTTCCTGAATCAAACGAAAGAACACATTTACGCCCACCGAGTAATTCGGGCTCCACACGAAGCCAGTTTCCGCGGCAGCGACCTTGGCTTTCACCTGGTCCATTTCGTCCAGCCAACCCGTGGTGCCGACCACCGTGTTCACCTTCAGCTCGGCCAGTCGCTCGATATTGGCCAGACACACTTCGGGCGTCGAAAACTCGATGGCCACATCGACGCCGGCGAAGTTAGCGGGCGTCATGGCGCTCTGCTGCGCGTTGTTATGCTCGTCCAGCCGATGGGTAACCGTGAAGCCGTACTCGCCGGCCAAACCGTCGATCATTTTCCCCATCTTGCCGTAGCCGAGGAGTGCGAGATTCATTTATTCGAAGACCTCGGGATCCAGTTCACGAAATAATTCCGTGTGCAGCGATTCTACCGCTTTCCTGACGTCGCCTTCGGCCACCACCAGGCTCAGGTTCATCCGCGAGGCGCCTTGGGAGATCATACGGACGTTTACCGGCCCCAGGGCGGTAAACAACCGCGCCGCCACGCCTGGCGTGTGGCGGATGTTCTCGCCCACCAGACACAAGATCGTCTGGCCGGCTTCCACCGTCACTTGCGCGATCTCTTCCAACTCCCGAACAATAGCCGGCAGGTGGGCCGACGTATCGATGGTCAGCGAGACGCTCACTTCGGAAGTGGCCAGCATGTCGACGGGGGTCTCATAACGGTCGAAGATTTCGAAGATGCGGCGTAGAAAGCCATGGGCCATCAGCATCCGGGTGGAACTGATATTCACCAGCGTGATGTTCATCTTGCAGGCGATCGACTTCACGGCGTTGCGGCAAGGCACCGCCTGGGCCACAATGCGCGTGCCTTCCACCTCCGGGCGGCGCGAGTTCAGAATCCTCACCGGGATGCCTTTCTCGACGGCCGGCAAGACGGTGGAAGGATGCAGTACCTTGGCGCCAAAGTAGGCTAACTCGGCCGCCTCGGCGAAGGAGATACTCTTCACGCGATGCCCACCGGGGTAGACGCGCGGGTCAGCGGTGAGCATGCCGTCGACATCGGTCCAGATTTGGATTTCGCTGGCGCTAAGGCCGGCACCGACCAGGGAAGCCGTGAAGTCCGAGCCACCGCGGCCTAAGGTGGAAGTAACTCCGGCTTCCGTAGCGCCAATAAATCCGCCCATCACGGTGATGGGGGCGGCGGGCAACTTACTGAGGCGCGAGTAAGTCAGCTCGTAGAGGGGCGCGGCCTGCGTGTGCCGTTCGTCGGTGACAATATAGTCGCGCGCATCGGCGTGTTGGGCTCCGAGGGCCTTGGCGACAATCACGCTTGACAATCGCTCGCCGTAACTGGCGATCGTGTCGAGCGAACGTGGCGTAAGTTCGCCGAGGACGGCCAAGCCGCGGAGAACTTCCGCGAGTTCGGCAAAGGGCTGGTCAATTAAAGTATGGGCGCCGAAGTGGTCGGCGATCTCGAAGTGTTGCGCGCGGAGGTCGTCGTATTTGGTCAGCGCCGCGGCGCGCCCGCCAGCCGCGGCATCGTGCGCCATTTCGAGCAGGCGATTCGTGGTTTTGCCGATCGCCGAAACCACGACGACGATGGGCTCCAGGCCATGCAGATCCACGATGCTGACGACGCGTTCAATGGCGGTGACGCTCTCTACCGAGCTGCCGCCGAACTTCATTACCAGCATCGTTACTTGATCCAACCGCCGGCGGCGAGTAACTCGGCATTGAGTACAGCCGCGCCGGCCGCCCCGCGGATGGTGTTATGGGCGAGCACCATGAATTTCCAATCGAGGACGGGGCACGGCCGCAGCCGCCCGACAAAGGCCGCCATCCCGCGGTCCCGCGTGGCGTCGCGCCGGGGCTGCGGACGATCGTTCTCCGTTAAGTACTGCACGGGGTGCTTCGGGGCGCTGGGTAAGTTGAGCCGCTGCGGTTCGCCCACGAAAGTCTCAATCGCGGTAAGTAACTCAGCGGCGGTCGGCTTTTCGCGTAACTCCACCGAAGTCGCGACTAAGTGACCATCGATCACCGCGACCCGGTTACAAGTCGCACTCACGCGGGCCGCTAAAGGAACTAACTCGCCGCCCGCAAAAGAGCCCAGAATCTTCTGCGTCTCCACCTGCATCTTCTCTTCTTCGCCGCCAATGTAAGGAATCACGTTGCCCATGATATCCACCGACGGTACGCCCGGATAGCCGGCGCCGGAGACGGCTTGCATCGTGGTCACGATGACGCGTTCAATTCCAAAGGGCTTGAACGCCGCGAGGCCCATGGTTAAGGCAATGGTGGAGCAATTGGGATTGGTGATGATGCGGCCCTGCCAGCCGCGCTTGGCTTGCGCATCCAGAATACCGAGATGGTCGGCGTTGATTTCCGGCACCAGCAAAGGCACATCAGCTTCCATGCGGTGGTTCTTCGAATTCGACACCACATAGTGGCCAGCGGCGGCGAAGGCCTGCTCAATCTCGGTGGCGACGCTCGCGTCCATGGCGGAGAATATCAGCTTGGGCGCCGTGGGGCCCGGCACGCTGTTCGAGACGGTCAGGTTGGCAATACCGGCCGGCATGGTGCCTTCCAGCCGCCAGTCAGTGGCATCCGAATATTTCTTGCCGGCCGAGCGCTCGCTCGCTCCCAGCCAAGTCAACTTGAACCAAGGGTGGCCTTCCAAGAAACGCACAAAGTGCTGACCCACCATGCCGGTGGCGCCAAGGACACCAACTTCCATCTGCAAGCTCACAACAAACCTTCTTCCCTTAATGACCCATCGCCTAATTACCCAGTAACTGCCTCGTCATGGAGCGGTAAATTTCCACCGCTTCCACCAATTGTCCCTTGGGCACTCGCTCCTCGCTGGTATGCGCGACGTGGATGGTGCCGGGGCCCAATAGGTAAGGCTGGCCCCACGCACCGCCGAAAGCGGGAATGTCCGTGGTGTAGGCAGCTACCATTGTCGCAAATCCAGGCAAGCGGCCGAAGTGCATGGCGGGAATGCAGAGAATTTCCTTGGCCTCGGCATCCGGCGCGACGGTGGCGAGCACTTTGGCGCGCGTGCTGTCGCCCTGGTCCACCAAGCGGATGAGGATCTCGGCCTGGGCGGCATCGGGAATCACATTCGGCGCGCGGCCGCCACCGATGAGGCCGATGTTGAGGGTACTTGGCCCCAGCAATTCGTCCTGCTCCCACTCCACTTGGCGCAGGCGGCCGAGCGCGTCAAGCAACTTATTGATGGCCGATTCGCCGAGTTCGGGGTAAGCGGAATGGGCCATCTTGCCCGTGGCTACAATTTCGAAGCGATGCGCGCCCTTCGAACCCAAGGCCAGCTTGTTCTCCGTCGGCTCGCCATTGATGAGAAACTTCGATCCCCTTGGATGCTTGCCGGCATGATAAGCGCCCGCGCTATTGCGTTCCTCGCCCACCACGAACAAACAAGCGAAGTTCCGCACACCCTCAGCCAGCAGTTGGTCCGCCGCGGTGATCATGGCGGCGATGATGCCTTTCACGTCGCAGGCGCCGCGGCCCCAAATGAAGTCCGGGTCTTCGCGGGAAGCGAAGAACGGCGGCACGGTGTCGAGGTGTGTGGTTAAGGTGACGGTCGGCATCGTGCCGAAGATCGCCAGGACATTAAACCGGTTGGGCTCCACCTCGATGCGCTCCACGGTACCTCCGTGCTGCGCCACCCGAGTTTCGAGCAGCTGGTAGACCACGTGCCCCACGGCAGCTTCATTGCCGGTGATCGATTCAATGTCGATCAGCGTACGGGCGAGCGAAAAAAGGGAGTCCATTCCCTTTTAGTGTTACACCGCTTTGGCGCG
>JBBQQS010000086.1:0-13565 GCA_038215525.1 Bryobacterales bacterium | reverse complement strand
CGTAGACGGGGTTGAAGGTGGCTAACTCCAAGGCAATCCGGAGCATGTTGAGGCAATACATGGCCATCCAGCTGGTGCCGTCGGATTGTTCGAGATAGCCGCCGGTGGGCAGGGGCTTGGAACGGTCGAAAACTCCGATGTTATCGAGCCCAAGGAAGCCGCCTTCGAAGATATTATTTCCGGCGGAATCTTTACGATTGACCCACCAAGTAAAATTCATGAGTAGCTTATGGAAGACCCGCTCGAGAAAGGCGGTATCGGGCTTGCCATTGACCTTGAGGTCGATCTTATAGACGCGCCAGCAGGCCCAGGCGTGCACGGGAGGGTTGACGTCGCCGAGCGCCCATTCGTAAGCGGGCATTTGTCCGTTGGGGTGTAAGTACCATTCGCGGAGGAACAGTTGTAACTGGCTTTTGGCGAAATCGGGATCGATGGTGGCGAAGGGGATCATGTGGAAGGCCGAGTCCCAGGCGGCGAACCAGGGGTACTCCCAGGTGTCGGGCATCGAGAGGATATCCGAGTTATAGAGGTGCTTCCAGTCGCTGTTGCGCCCGGTGAGGCGGCTGGCGGGCGGCGTAGGTTGGCCGGGGTCACCTTTGAGCCACGTTTCGATGGCGTAGTGATAGAACTGCTTCGACCACAATAAGCCAGCGAAGGCTTGGCGCTGCACCTGCTGGCCGTCAAGGCTGAGGCTATCGCCGTGCAGAGAATTGTAGAACTGGTCGGCTTCGTGCTGGCGGGCAGCGAAGATTTCGTCGAAGGGCATGGCCATGTCGCAAGGGGGCCGGTAGAGGCGCATCCGGAAGACGCGTTCTTCGCCGGGCGCTAAGTCGGCTTGGTACCAGCCGGCGGCCTTGGTGCCGAGGTCTCCGACATTGACGGCGAGTTTGTCGCCGCCAATGACGCAGCGGTGGAAGGCGTCCTTGTACTTGCGGCTGGTGCTGGGCGGGCCACCGAAGCGCTCGGAGTTGGTTTCGTTTTCGGTGAAGAGTTGATCCGGCGCGCCTTCGAGCCACAGCCGGTAGCAGCCCATATCGTCGTCCAAAGCATCGAGGGTGTCGGTGCCGGAGCGCATCACGACGGGCCGTTGGGCGGGAGGACGCAGCGCTTTCGGATCCCAACTCCAGGTGTTGCGGAACCAGAGGCTGGACAGGAGGTGGAGCTTTGCCGTCTCCGGCCCGCGGTTGATGACTTTGACGCGGATCAGGATATCGTCGACGTCGACTTTGGCGTATTCGACGAAGACATCGAAGTAGCGGTCTTCGTCGAAGAGGCCGGTATCGAGTAGCTCGAATTCGGGGGCGCTGCGAGAGCGCCGGCCTTCGGCCACCAAGCGGGCATAAGGAAACTCGCCTTGCGGGTACTTGTACAAGGCGCGCATGTAAGAGTGCGTGGGGGTGGAATCGAGGAAGTAATAGAGCTCCTTGACGTCCTCGCCGTGGCTGGCTTCCGGGCCGGTAAGGCCGAAGAGGCGCTCCTTCAGGATAGGATCGCGCCCGTTCCAGAAGGCCAGGGCGAAGCAGAGGCGCTGGTGGTTGTCGCTGATGCCGAGAATGCCGTCCTCGCCCCAGCGATAGGCGCGGGAGCGGGCTTCGTCATGGGGCAGGTAGTCCCAGGCGGAGCCATGGGCGGAATAGTCCTCGCGGACGGTGCCCCATTGGCGTTCGGATAGGTAGGGTCCCCAACGGCGCCAATGCTTGGTGCGCTGGGTGGTTTCTTCAAGTCGCTTGTGTTCTGCATCCATATCTTATAGAATGACGCGTTCGAGGTGGTGAATATGAAATGGCTGTTGCGGATCGTCTTGGGGCTGGCGGGGTTGGTGGGTGTCGTGTTGGGCGTGGGCTCGCTGCGGCCACAGAATCACACGGTAACGCGCTACGTGGAATTCACTAGACCGCCGGAGCAGGTTTGGGCTCTGATCCTCGACCGACTGAATCAACCGTCGTGGCGTTTGGATGTGTCGAAGGTGGAATCGGCCGCTTCGACCAACGGGAAACCGCGCTGGAAAGAGACGATGTCCGACGGTATGGTGGTGACGATGGAGGAGCGTGCGCTTGAGCCGGTGAGCAAGCTGGTGGTGGATATCGCCGACCCGGACCTGCCATTCGGCGGCACGTGGACCTATCAGTTGTCCGCCTCGGCGAAAGGCTCCCGTTTGCAGATCACCGAGGATGGCTTCGTGAAGCCGGCCATGTACCGGTTCTTTATGATCTTCATGGATCCCGCGGCGACAATGAACCAGTATTTGACCTACCTGGGCCAGAAGCTGGGCGAAACGGTGACCCCGCAGGCCGTAAACTAATTAGAAAGTGTTTCAACGGCACCATCGCAAGGCGCGAGCCCTATTTGCCCTATCCGACATCGTTCTGGTGGCGCTGGCGTTCCAGTCCGCCTACCAGACGCGATTGTTATTGCCGCTGCTCTCCACTCAGTTTCGCAACGACTTTGAAATCCCTTCGCCCACGATTGCGCTGATGCTGGGCGCCTCGGCCGTGGCCTGGGTGGCGATTGCGTTCTGGTATGAGATCTACGACCGTCTGGACGCGGCACATCCGCGGGTGGTGCTGCGCGACACGTTCAAGCAATGCGCCTTGGGCGGCGTGGCGTTTGTGCTGGTGGAGTTCATTCTCCGTTTCGACTTGAGCCGCCCCTTTGTGGGACTGTTCCTGCTGTTCAGCTTCATCCTGCTGTGCTTCTTCCGGATCAATGCGCGCCATCTGGTGGGCGCCATCCGGCGCGAATTCTCGACGCCGCACTACGTGGTGATTGTGGGCTTGGGCGAACGCGCGATCGGCATCGGGCGCGCGATTGAGCGCTCCGCCCCTTATGCGATCCACCTGCGAGGTTTCCTGGACGCTGGGCCGGGGCGGGAAACGCTGGAACTGGCCCGAGAATATCCGGTGTGGGACCTGGCCGCGCTGCCGCAGTTGCTGGCCTCGCACGTGATCGACGAGGTAATCTTTGCCGTCGACAGCGAACGGCTGGCGGGCTTGGAAGACGTCTTTCTGATGTGCGATGAAGAGGGCGTGCGGACGCGTGTGGCGGTGGACTTCTTCCCGCACGTGAACAGCCAGGTGTATCTGGACCGGCTCAATCTGGACGAGGTAAGCGAAGTACCCTTGCTGACGTTTGCCGCCGCGCCGCACGACGAAGTGAAGCTTTTCTTGAAACGCATCATCGACGTGGCGGTAGCGGGTTTGGCCTTAGTGCTGCTGTCGCCGCTGTTGCTGGCGATTGCGCTATCGATCCGGCTGTCGTCGCGGGGTCCGGCCGTATTCCGGCAGGAGCGCTTGGGCCTAAGCGGCCGGCGCTTCACGGTGTATAAATTCCGTTCGATGGTGAACGATGCCGAAGCGCAGCAGGCCGCCTTGGCGCATCTGAACAAGAAGCAGACGGCTTTCAAGATCCATAACGATCCGCGGATGACGCCGCTGGGCCGGTGGCTGCGGAAGTTTTCGCTGGATGAGTTGCCGCAGTTGTGGAACGTGGTCCGCGGCGATATGTCGATTGTGGGGCCGCGGCCGGCGGTGCCCAACGAAGTAGAAAAGTACGAGCGTTGGCAGCGACGTCGATTGCGCATGCGGCCCGGCCTGACGTGCCTCTGGGCGTTAAAGGGCCGCGACGCCTTGGATTTCGACACCTGGATGCGCATGGACATGGAGTATATCGACTCCTGGTCCTTAGGGCTCGATTGGATGATCATGCTGCGGACCATCCCCCAGGTTTTACTCGGCAAAGGAGCGCATTAATTATGAACTTACTTCCCACGCAAGAGGAAATGATCAGCATATTAGAGAAAACCGGTTCGCTGCGCCACGGATATTATAAGTACCGCAACGGCACTTACGCCAACCAGTATCTACAGATCGCGCACGCCATGCGCTACTACCAGCACATGAAGACGATGAGCGTTGCGTTGAGCCGCAAGTTGCGGGCGAATCCGGAATTGCGGGCAATGATTCCGCAGTTGTCGGTGGTGTCACCCGCGACGGGCGGCCTGGCGGTGGCTTACGGCATCGTCGAGGCCTTGCGCGCCAACATGGTCTATTGGGCGGAAGAAGTGATTGAAGGCCAGCCGCAGCGCTTCCGCCAATATGTGGAGCCTCAGAAGGGCGAGAAGATCCTGTTAGTGGACGATATTCTACGCAGCGGACGCAACCTCACCAACCTGAAGCGGATTGTGGAGGAGCGCGGCGCGGAGGTGGTGGGCTTGGCGGTGATGGTTTACCAGCCGATGCCCGTGACGGCCGACTTCGGCCACCTGCCGCTGTATTACTTGGCGCGTATTGACGCTGAGTATTTCAGCGAGGCGGACGCGCAGGCGATGCTGGCCAAGGGGATCGAGTTTGAGGAAGTGCTGGTGTAGGGATTACTTGAACAGCTTCAAGTCAATGGAAGCGCCCATGGCTTGGTAGCCGGCGTCGCCGGGGTGGAGGTGGTCGCCGCCGTCGTAGGCGGCCAAGACGCGGCCGGGGCGTTGGGGATCGCGAGTCGTTTGGTCGAAGTCGATGACGCCGTCAAAGGCCTTACCGGTGCGGATCCAGGCGTTGATGGCTTGGCGCTTGGCTTCTTTCTCGGGCGTGTAGTATCCGGGGAAGACGGTGCCTTCGAAGGGCAGGATGGTGGCGCCGATGACTTTTACGCCGCGCTCGTGGGCACGTTCGATCAGCTGTGTCATGCCGGCGATCAGGTCCTGGGCGGTGACGGTCTCCGACTGCGGGGCGGAGGTGCCGGCGTGGCCCAAGTCGTTGATGCCTTCGAGCAGAATCACGTAGCGGACGCCGGGCTTTGCGAGCACGTCGCGGTCGAAGCGGGCGAGCGCGTTGAGGCCGAAGCGGATGCTGTTGGGGTAGGCATCGTGCAGGATGCGATTGCCTCCGATGCCCGCGTTGGTGACGGCGATGCGGCGGCCCTTGAAGCGCGCAGCGAGGATGTCGGGCCAGCGGCGGTTGGTGTCAGAGGTGGAGCGGGCGCCATCGGTGATGGAGTCGCCGAAGGTGACGATGGTGAAGGCAGTTTGCGGCGCGAGGACGTCGACGCCAGCGAGGTAGACCCAGCTTGCGAGCTTGCTGGAATCGGTGAGTTCCAGCGCCGCGGTTTGATCGCCGGGGGCGATGTAATTGGTTTGCTGGGCGGCATAATGGATGCCGGCGCCGAGGACAGGTTGAGGCAGGAAGAGACTGATGACCAGGTCCGCGCCATCGGGCACGTTGAGCGCGATGGGATCGCTGAGGACGATGGCGTCGGCGGGGATGGTGACGATGGGGCGGCCGCTGAAGTTGACGACGCGGTCGGAGCCCGGGACGATGCCAGTGACCATGCCCGGGCCTTGCGCGCGTAATGCCACATGGACAGAGCCGATGGGGAGGCGCTGCTTGCCATAGGCGTTCGAGAGGCGGAGGCGCAATTGTGGGCCGCCGAGCGAAACATGGGCGATTTGGCGAAGGGTCTGGCGCTCGAAGATCAGCTTGGCCACGCGCATTTGCTCGGTATCGGCCAATTGCGGCGAAGGGCTGGGCGCCCAGGTGGCGACCCAGTGCGGTTGGGCGGCAAAGGTACTGAACGTAAGCACGAGAAGGGCAAGGCAAAGGTGCATACCTTGGATTATAGTCGCCCCGGCTAGCCGGGCTTATCGGCGGTGGCCAGGTCCGTCTGGCGGGAGAACGTTGGGCTGGGTGGGGAGGAAAACAGAATTGCGACTAAGTTTATTATATTGAATGGGTTGGAAGGAAACCCCGGGATGCGGGTGGATGTCCCGATTGTGGGATAAGTGATTTATTTTGTGTGACTTGTGAATATGGAAATATGGAAGGAATCAGGGGGGCTAGTTTTCGGTGGGCTCGCTGATGCATTCGGAACCTTTGGTGGACTCGAGGCGACGTTTTCTCCAGCCTCCGCTTTGCATATAATCGATACCGAAATGAGATATGCACTTTTATTCTTGATTGGCTATGGGATTGCAAGCACAAAACGCCACCAAAACCGGCCGGTTTCACGTGGAGCACCCAACTCTGCAAAACCTGGGGTTTGAGTGGGCGATACAGGGAGACACGAATCGGAACGCCACGGCGTTGCGCAGGCGAGGATTGCAGCTTTGGCGCATCACAGTTTGATTACTTTTGCCGCTCCGGTGCGTGACGGGCGCCGTCCCCCCTAGGCCCGCAAAGCTTTATAATCTCTTTCGGAGAGCACTTGTGCCGCCTCGGCAAGCATCGTGACGGTGACTACCCGGCCTACTCCCGGCAAGGAATGCAGGATCTGCACGTCACGATGCTCTGTAAGGTGCTCGGCAAATTTCCCGGCTGACTCATTTCTTTGAGTAACTGCTCGAGACGCTGGATAATCTGGTCCCGCTGGGTCCGGTACAGGCGTAACTGCGGCAAAAGAAGTAACACGTGTTCGCTGCACGGCGGGACAGATTTTCAGCATTTGCGGATAGTAACGATTGAGTAAGTCTCGTAACCGGTTTCCGGCGCGGATTTGGTCTTGCTGCACATCTTCTTCGGCCCGCGATAACTCTCGCAGGCGAATGACCGATGTCGGATCCAGACGCACGCGGTGGAATAAATGCAGATCGGTGCGCAGCGCATTGGCCAGCACAAAAGCATCCCACCGGTCGTCCTTCGCCCCCGCCACGGTATGCCGGTCACGAAAGCGATCCATCTGTTTCGGGTCAATTGCATAGACCGCAAACTCGCGTTCGACCAGAGTTTCCCCGGATCATCGCCGGACAACTGCATCAGTTGGTCGGCCAGCTGTCCAATGCCGGTGCCACTGTAAGTTATATTTCGCTCGTCCAAGACCTTTCGGTCCGGGTTAAGGATGCAAATGGTATGTTCGTCGCTGGCCCCGATACCGACCAACAGACGAGGGGATTCAGGCATACTACACCTCCTCGGCTTAGCCTTGCCGTGCAGCCTCGACGGCCCTGTACTGGCGCTTTGCGCGCGAAACTCCCTACGGGTCGTGCTCCACGGTCCTCGCCGGCGAGGTGCATGTCCGTTTCAGGCGTTGTAACGCTTGGGGCCGTCAGGCACTCTCGCTGGCGCGGCTAGCTCTATTGGGTTACCCCATTTGAGCTCTGATTTCAAGGGTACAGGGGTCAAAGCTCGGCGAACCCGGCTTCGTCGAAGCCGTCGAAGCCAAATTCCAGATTCGCCTGCGGCCCCAGCCGCTCGGCCGGCCCAACAAAAAGCCTGCCCAAAGCGAAGCACCGCCGACCCACGCCGCGCCCCTGAAGGAACGAATGGCGTCGTCCTAAAACACAAGGGCCAAAATGCTACCCAGACTTCGCTTCGCGCCGCCCAGATACTGGCTGCTACGGGCTTCCTCCCGCAGTGACGAGAGCGAGAAACTGGAACTGGTGGAGGAGATCTTCCAGAACATTCCGGTCAACCAAATCCTCATGATGGCCATTTCCAGACACGCTGTCGGCTACCTGTCAGCGTGCGCTCTGCTGGAAGGGCAGTGGCAAATGGCGGATCGAAACTTCGTCAAGGGTTGGCGGAAGCCGCTAAGAAACGCTATAGCCTTGCCGCGTTTCGGAAATGGCACAGGCGGATACGATTCCGCTACTTTGAAGGGGGACTACAGCTCTTCTTCTGGGAGTATTGGTTTGGCCGTCCGGGCCCGGTCAAAGGTGGCGCCGGGAGCCGTACCTTCGATCTGTGCAACTTCCACCCGGCCAGCCGCTGGGACGGGGAGCGGGGCACAGCATCAGCCTCCCACGCGCCGGACCTCCACCACCCTTCGACCATGGCGATCAGCCACCTCCTGCCACTCCTCCACGTGCTTCGACTCCCGCTGCTCCGCCAGTACTTCGTGGATCGCCTGCATCAGGTCGGCCTCGGACAGGCCTTCGCGCACACTGCGCTCGATGCAGTCGGCCATCTTGTTGGCCGTGGCGCGGTCGACAATGTTTTGGATGAGGGCGCCGCTGGCGAGATCGCTGAGCCGAAGCTCGACGGGCGGCGGCAGATCTTCGAGGACGAGCTCAGAGAGCACGTGCTCGGCGCGAAATAGCTCGCGTGCAGCGAGGGTGCCCAGGCTGTGGGGGGTGAGCGCGTCTGCGAGGAAGACGCCATCCAGGTGGATGGCGAAGATGCGGGCGCTGGCGGGCTCTTCGGGCCTGGTGATGCGGATGCGGCGGTCGATGCGGCCGGGCCGGGTGATGGCTTCGTCGAGCGAGTCGGCGCGGTTGGTGGCGAGGATGACGAAGGCGCCGGAATCGTCCATGCCGTCCATCTCGGCCAAGAGTGCCGGCACGAGGGTGAAGCCGCTCTCGCGCGAGGGGCGGCGCTTGAAGAGGGCGTCGGCTTCGTCGAAGAAGAGGACGGCCGGATAACCGCGCGTCTCCTTCCAGCGGCGCGCGGCGTCGAAGAGCGACTTCACCATCTTCTCGGAGTTGCCGACGTATTGGTCGAGCAGTTGGTGGCCCTTGACGTACTGGAAGCCGCCGTCCTCGGGCTTGCGGCGGTAGAGCGCGGCCAGCAGCTTGACGACAGCTTTGCCGAGCAGGGTCTTGCCGCAGCCGGGCGGACCATAAAGCAGCACGCCGCGGCTGCGACGCCGCTTGAAGAGGACGAAGAGCTCGGGATAGAGGACCGGCCATTGGATGGCGCGGATGAGTTCGCGCTTGGCCTCGTCCTGGCCGCCAATGTCGCCCCAGACGCCTTCGAGCGCGCCATCGAGCAGCGGAGAGGCGGGGTCGAAGGCTAGGAGCTCCAGCGGCTCCGGGTGAGCATCGGCGTCCAGCCAGCGACGCCAGATGCGGCCGCCAAAGTGCACCAGATAGCTCTTGCCGTGCGCCTCGGACTCTTTCTCGATCGAGAGCTCTTCATGCTTGCCAGGCTCGAGCAGGTCGAGGTTGGCGAGCGCGACGCCATCGCGAAAGGCATGCGGCGCCGGCTGATTGTTGGGGATCTCGATCACCTCGCCGTCGAGCAAGGGCATCTCGTAGGAGCGGGGCGGCACCAGTTCGACGATCTCCCATTGGCAACTGCGCCAGTTGAAGTTGCTGGTCTTGTGGCCGTAGAGTTGAACTCCTACGCGGTCGTCGTCGGCCATCTGCGCCGGAATCGGCATGAAGTTGATGGGGCCGGTGCCCATGCGGCCCCAACGCGCTTTGAACCAATGGGAGGGGCGGGAAGTGTCGGTAGGAATGAGTGCGAAGACGGCGGCCTGCTCCTCAATGCTAAGGCCCAGCACACTCAGCGTAAACGCCGGTTGATGCTGGGCCTGAAGCCGGGAGGGCGGGTCAAAATAGTCGTAACAGAATTCGAGCTGCGTGACGCCCGGAGGGATAGGCGTGATGGTTCCGGCACAGGCCATAGGCCTAGTGTAGGACTTTTACGGCTTAATGCTCCGGTGCCGCGCCGCCACCACCACCACCACCGCCGCGCACACCGCCACCGCCGCCGGAGGAAGGAGCACTTACCGCGCCGCCGCCACCACCACCGCGCATACCTGAGTCACCACCGGTCGCCGCCGGGCTGGACATGCCGCCCGAGTAGCCGCCGGAAGAGCGAGTCGGCGAAGTAGAGTAGCCGAGGTTCGAGTCGTAGCTCGTGTTCATGCGACCGGTGCCTTGATAGCCGCTATAGGCGGATTGGCTCGCGCCCTGGAAGCCGCCGCTATAGGGGTTGTTCACCACGGCGATGAAGTCGTAAGCCTGCCGCGGGCTGTAATAGCCAAAGCCCCAGGGGCTCTGGTACATGCCGCGCATCGGAATGTAGGTGAACATGCCGAAGTAAGGGTTGTACATCCAGCCGCCCATACCCATACCCATGCCCATCCCCATCATTCCGGGGCTGAAGCTGACGCCTTGCGTATGCAACGAGTTGGCGGCGGACAGGTTAGCCATCGCCATCGAGTAACTGCGACGCTTGGCCCAGCGATAGAGTTCGTCACCATCTTTGGCATCGAACCGGGCGAGTGTGAGGTCGCCATTGGCGTTCAGTGAAGCGATCCGGCCCTTGCCCACCATCGTCGACTTTCCGTCGTCCGAAAGCGAGGCTTCGCCTTCAAATACGCGGAAGGAGGGCGGGTCGGCTTCGAAAAGATAGAGACCCTTCTTGCGCAGAGAAACTTCGGTATCGCCCATGGCCACGGTGATCGACATCATTTTGTCGAGGTCGCCCACTTCGACGATCGCCGAACCGGCGGTGATGGCGAACCGCGTGTCCTCCAGGCTGGTTGAGTTCATCTGCACGGCCGAGCTCTCGCTCAGGCGTACCGACGATCCTGGGGCCAGCAGCACTTCGGCGCGGCCGTCCAGGGTCTTCAGCACCGAGCCCTTCTTCATTTCGGCAAACTTGCCGGGCTTGGAACTGAGCATGGCACTATCGAGGGTGACATCGCCTTCGATATAGTGCACCAATCCGGCCTTCGCCGTTACCACGTCCTGGGCCATGAGTGAGCCGGCAAAACATGCAGCCGCTGTCCATGCAACGAATGAGCGCATCTGGATCTCCTTGTCCGAATCTTTGCGCTTTATGGGACGGGTGTCAAGCCCCCTGGGTTTCCAAAACCACGCGGCTTCTGCTACGTATAGAGAATATGGTCCGTTTACTCGCCCTCGCTTGGTTGGCCGCGCTCCTCCTTCCCGCCCAAAATCTCGCCCTCAAGAAGCATCAGTTGGCCAACGGCATGACCGTGATCATCCATGAGGACCACGACATTCCCAATGTCGCCCTGTACTTCTTCTACAAGGTAGGGTCGCGCAATGAGAAGCCAGGCACCACCGGGGTCTCCCACTTTTTCGAACACATGATGTTCAACGGCGCGAAAAAGTATGGCCCCAAGCAGTTCGATATCGTGATGGAAAACAACGGGGGTCGGAACAACGGCTACACGACGCGCGATGTCACCGTCTACCAGGACTGGTTCGCCAAACCGGCGCTCGACCTGATCCTCGACATGGAGGCGGACCGTATCCGCGACTTGGCGTTCGACCCAAAGCTGGTCGCCTCAGAACGTGAGGTGGTCTATTCCGAGCGCCGCCTTTCGGTGGACAATTCGCCCGAAGGCTCGCTCGATGAGCAGCTTTGGGCCGCCGCCTTCACCGCGCATCCCTACCATTGGGGACCCATTGGTTGGCCCTCCGACATCGAAGGCTGGACCATGACCGACCTCAAGGAACACTTCAGCATGGGCTACGCGCCCAACAACTGCGTCCTGGTGGTGTCGGGCGACGTTACCGAGACAGCTGCCTTGGCGCTGGTGAGGAAACACCTGGAGGCGATCCCGCAGCGCCCCGGCCCCACGCCGGTTCGCACCAAGGAGCCGCAGCAGAAGGGCGAACGCCGCGTGGTGCTGAACCGGCCGGCCGAGATTCCGTTCCAGATGATCGCCTTCCATGTTCCGGCCACCTCGCACGCTGACACGCCGGCGATCGCGCTGTTGACCACCTTGCTCACCCAAGGCCGTAGTTCGCGCCTGGAGCAACGGCTGGTGGAACGCGACCAGATCGCCCTCGCGGTGCAAGCCGACACTAACGAAGCCGTCGACCCGACGCTGTGGACCTTCTACCTGCAACTACGCGCGGGCATCAAGACCGAGCAGGCAGAGCAGGCACTCTACTCAGAATTTGAGCGGCTGGTGAACACCCCGGTGAGCGACGACGAACTGAAGAAAGCCAAATCGCAGTTTCTCGCTAGTTTCTACAGGCAATTGAAGACCCTGGGCGGCAAGGCCAACCTGATCGGCAATTTCGAAATATTCCATGGCGGGGCCGATCGCCTGAACGAATATGCGGCCCGGATCGAGAAAGTCACCGTGGCGGACTTGCAGCGCGTGGCGAAGACCTACCTTACCGCCCAGAACCGTACGGTCGCCACCTTGGTGCCGACGAAGGAATAACTGCATGCGCCTGATCTTACTGTTACTTACTATTTGTGCGTCGGCGCAAGTGAAGTTACCGCCTTACAGCAAACAAACGCTGCCCAATGGGACGACTCTGATTTTGATGCCACGGGCGGAATTGCCCCTTACCACGGTAACGGCGGTTTTTCGTGGAGGTGCCGAAGCGGAATCCGTGGCGGGTCTCGCCTCCGTGACGGCGGAGTTACTCGAACGCGGCACGGCCACTCAGTCGGCCGAACAGATTGCGCTGGCCTTTGATTCCTTAGGGGCGACGCTCAACACCCGCGCCAGCGACAGCACGCTCACCATCGCCTCGGAATTCCTGTCCCGCGACACGGGCCGGGCTTTGCCCTTACTGGCGGATTTAGTCCAAAAGCCAGCCTTTCCTGAGCCGGAAGTGAAGAAAGTGCTGGCGCAGTTTCTGGATGCGGCAAAGTCGGTGAAGGACGACCCGCAGGCCGCGGCCGGCATCGCTTTCCGTAGCTTCTTCTATGGCCCTGCTCATCCTTCTTCGCGACCGGTTCGTGGTGACGAGTCGTCCTTGCCGAAGATCAACCGCGAGATGATCCAGCAGTTTCAGCGACGGATGTTAGTGGGTCGGAACCTGACGGTAATTGCCATTGGCCACTTTACGCCAACCGAGTTACTGCCACAACTTACCGCTGCCTTCTCTTCCCTGCCCGCCGGCGAGGCTTACTCGCCCATCGCTGACCCGGGCGTGCCGCGCTCCGCCAAGCCGCGCTTATTGTTGATTGACAAGCCGGATGCCACCCAGACTTACTTCTTCATCGGCCAGCCCGGTATCAAACGCGGCCATCCGGATCAAGTGCCTCTGCAACTCGTCAATACGCTCTTCGGTGGCCGGTTTACGTCGATGCTGAATGACGAGTTACGAGTCAACACAGGGCTCACTTATGGCGCGAATTGCCAATTGACTTTGAACCGCCTGACCGGAGGCATTGTGATCTCCTCGTTCACCAAGACCGAGACGACAGAGCGCACCATCGATTTGGCGCTCAACTTACTGAAGAAACTCAACTCTACTGGAGTTACTTCCGAGGCCCTGAAATCTTCCAAAGCTTATACCAAAGGGCTCTTCCCGGCCGATCGGCTGGAGACGAACGACCAACTCACCCAGGTGCTCACCGAACTCGAGCTCAATGGCCTGAACCGCGGCGAGATCGATGACCTCTTCAGTAAGATCGACGCTGTGACGCCGGAGCGGGCCAACGCCATCGCCAAGACTTACTATCGGGGCGAGGGGCTCGTGTTTGTCCTTTTAGGGAATGCCACTAAGATTCGCGAGGCGGTGAAGAAGTATGCGCCGGAGGTGACGGAGATGCCGATTGCCAAGTTGGGAATGGAACCATAGGGAACCATGGCGATTACCTGGGAACTCGGCGAAACGTCCACGCCCTCAGAGCGGTATTGGTTCCGGATGCGGTAAGCTAACTCGCATGACCCGTACGCTGCTTCTCGCCTGTATCGCTACGCTCCTGAATGCCCAAACGCCTCCTCTCGACTGGGCTAAAGTCGAAGCCGAAAGCCTAAAACACTTTACCGCTTTGGTACAAATCAACAGCGCTGACCCAGGCGGCGCGGAAAAACCGGTGGTGGATTACCTTAAGTCGGTCCTCGATAAAGAGGGGATTGAGAATAAGATCCTCCGCAACAATCCGCAGCGGCCCAATATCGTCGCTCGC
>JBBQQS010000085.1:0-13577 GCA_038215525.1 Bryobacterales bacterium | reverse complement strand
CTTCGAACGCCGGAGCAGCAGCAGCCGAGCCACTGGCCACGACAGGCATCATCGCCACCGGGGCCATCCAGGGCGCGGGCGCGCTGGCCGGAATGACGGTGTCGAGAGACAACTCGTCCTCGTCTTCGATCACGTTCGCGGGCGGCGGTGCCAGCTTGACTGACGAAAGCATTCCAAACGCTTCGCGATCGCGCCGGGCCCGTTCGAACAATGGCCGCAACGTCTCCACCACCACCGAGGCCTCGAACGGTTTCTTCAAAATCGCGTCGCAGCTCACCTGCCGTGCGCGCTGTTCGTCGAGCGGCTCAAGCAATCCCGCCGTCAACACCACCCGGACATGCCGGAAACGCGGGTGCGACTTGATGAAGTCACACAGCTCGTAGCCGTCGCGATAGGGCAAAAACGCATCCACCAGAACCACGTCGGGATCCACTTCGGCCAGACGCATCAGCGCTCGTTCCCCGTCCAGCACGGCCGTCACTTCGTGGCCGCCTTCGCGAAGAATGCGTTCGCCCATGCGCTGGGCGTGCGGACTGTCGTCGGCTAAGAGGACTCGCGCCATGGTTATTTCTTCTTTGGCGCCTTGGGCGTCTTGGCCGTTTTCTTGTTGCTCACGGGAGCCTGCCGATTGGCGGGCAACGGCTCGTTCGTCACCGCCGCCGGTGCCGCCGCGGGAGTTGTCGCCCCACCTTCGGCTGCTGGTGCGCCGGGAACCGCGGGCTGAATCTGCCGCGCATCCGGATTGTTGTCGAGCGCTGTCGAGTTGCCCACCTGCTGCACCGTCACGTCGGTGGTGCCGCCAACCACGGCCGGTGCCACCAACGGCACGCTCACCGGAATCGCCGGACGCATGGGGGTCATGGCTGGCGCGCCGCTCTTCGCCGCCAGACGTGCGTCCGGCCCGCGCTTCATAAAGCCCAGGGTCTTATCCATGATCCCAGCCTTGGTGCGATTCTCGAGTTCGTACTTCATCCGGGCCGCCGCCGCTGGATCCGCCTCGGGTATCGGCATTTCCATCTGCTTCAGCATCTGCTTGGCTTCCTCCGCGCGGGCGCTCAGCGGGTAATCCTTTACGATGCGTGAATAGGCCTGGCCCGCCCGCTCGCGGAAGCGATTGCCCATCTTGCTGTAGGAATCGCCCAGTTGCCACAGGGCCTCATCGGCTTGGCTGTAGATCGGGAAATGGTCAGTAAGCGTCTGCAAACGGTTCGCCGCCGCCGGGAAGCTGCCTTTCTTGTGATAGAAGGCTCCCACGCGGTACTCGCCCTCCGCGATCGCCTCCTGGATAGTGCGCAGCATTTGAGCCACCCGCGGGGCGAACTTCGAGTTCGGGAACTGATTCAACACCTGCCGGCACTCTTCTTCCGCGCGTTGCGCCTGGTTGTTATCGCGATCCGGCTTCTCCATTTGCTTGTAATGGATCATGCAGATCTTTTCCTGGCTCTCGGCCGACTCTTCCATGGTCGGGTAGAACAGGATGAAGTCCTTGTATTCGGCCTCCGCCTGCGCCAACCCATTCGAGCCGCCCTCTCGGAACCAGCTATCGGCAATGGCCAATTTGGCCTTCGCCAAATATTCACTGGTGTCGTAGGTGTTGATAAGAGTCTGGAGCGTCAATCGCGCCACCTCATAACGGCCACGTTCGATATCGGCCACGGACTTATCGAACAGCACCTTATCGGGCTGTTGGGTGTCCTTGGTAATCGGGTTCTCGTATTTCTTCTTGCGGCAGCCGGAGAGCAGTGCAAGGCAGATGCACACTAACAACAGGGTCTGGCGGAAAGGGGCAATATGGCGCATGTGTTTCAACCTCTTCATTCTACATGTTCGATTACGATTTGCGAGTTAAGCCTTCATCAAGCCGCGGCCACCCATGGCCAACTGATGCATCTTCCGCACAGTTGCGGCTGGATCGGCACTCCCAAAGACACTGGAGCCGGCTACAAACCAGTCGACGCCGGCCTCGGAAGCCAGAGCGACATTGTCCACAGTAATGCCCCCGTCAATTTCAATCGCAAAGTCCAATCCTTGGTTCGTTTTAGCGCGAGCTAAGGCCCGCACCTTATCCAGGGCGTAGGGGATAAACTTCTGTCCTCCAAACCCGGGATTGACACTCATGATGAGCACGAAGTCTGCCACATCGAGGACATGGTCTAAAGTCGCCACCGGCGTGGCTGGATTGAGCACGACACCGGCCTTGGCGCCAAGGCGCCGGATTTCGTTCAGGGTGCGGTCCAAGTGCGGGCACGCTTCCTGATGCACCGAGATCTGGTCCGCCCCGGCGTCGCGGAAGGCGGCGAGGTAGTGGTCCGGGTCGGCGATCATCAGGTGGACGTCGAGGATGGAACGCGACAGCTTACGGACGGCGCTGATAATGGGCATGCCGAAGCTGATGTTGGGCACGAAGTGGCCGTCCATCACGTCGAGGTGCAGCATGGTGACGCCGCCCGATTCGACGAGGGCGATCTGCTCGGCGAGGTGGCCGAAGTCCGCGGCCAGGAGCGAAGGGAGAATTTCGGGCATCGCTTAAAACATCAATCCGACTAAGAAGTCGATGGAGTTGACCGAGGGAATGAAGGTGGTCGTATTGTACCGGCTCCAGCGCAAACCGGGTTGCAGGCGCAGCTTCTTCGAGCCGATCTCAATCCCGCCGCCCATCACGAAACCCGGCCGGCCCACCGCGGCGACGAGGTCCTTGGGGTTAGTGATCGCCGTCTGGAAGGGCTTCACGACGTCATTGAGTCTGTTGTAACTGAAACCGCCTTCGACATAGGGCCGCACGAGGATCCCCGGGAAGCGAAACTTCCCCAGCACCGGATACTCCCAGCTCCGGCCGCCCTGGTCGATGACGGTGAGGTTCCTTGGCCCGGTGGTGCCGGTCTGGTTAAAGCGCTTGTACATCGCGCCCACTTCAATACCGAAGCCAAACGGAAAGCGAACTTCGAAGACCGGCCCAATGGCGAGCCGAGTCATATCGACCTTGCCTTGGGTGATCGCACCGGGCTTGAGGACATCGGTAAGCGGCAATCCACCTTTGATGCCGATGCCGACCGATTGGCCATAAACAGAAGCGGGTATAGTAAGCGCCAGGGTCAACCCCACTAGCGCCAGCGATTTAATCATCGCCTTCCATCTTACTTGGCTTGGGGGGCGATTGTCGCTACGATACAGGCATGCAGAGTTCCGCGATCGACTCGCGGTCGCTCGCGGCAGATGCAGCGCAGGGTAGAGTTCGCAGTAGTAGCAGTATTACGATAGGTGCATGATGACTTTAGAATTGGTCACAGTGTCCCGCGGTAGAAAGTATCCCCGGCAAAGTTAGCGGAGCTTGGGTATTCCGTGGAACCCGTGTCCCTGTTTCGGCGATCTTCGAGAATCTCAAGGACTCGCCCATGGAAGAAGTCCTCGAGAACTTTCACGTTTCACGCGACCAGATTCAAACCGTCTTGGACTTCGTGGCCAAGAGTGCGCATGCCCCCGTTGAAATTTCAACCGTGCCATGAAAATCATCCTGGACGAGAGCACGCCGCACAATCCGTGTGTCCGGAACGGAACTGCGCCTCCTGATTAACGAAACCCATTCGGTGGTGACCACTTGGTTCCAAGGTTGGTCTGGCCTCAAGAACGGGGCGCTCCTGAGTGCCGCGGAGGACGCCGGCTTTGTTCCTGACCGCTGACCAAGAGCTCAGCTACCGGCAAAACCTAACCGGCCGAAGAATATCTCTGGTTATCCTAAGCACCAACAATTGGGGCGTGATCAAGACGAACATGCCTAAGATTCAGGCCGCGATCGACCGGGCGACAACCGGCAGTTTCGAATTTCTCCCAATCGGGCACGGACGAGGCTAACGCCGGCGCACGGCCAAGCTATCCCTTAAACCCAGGCTCTGGTAAATCTGCCGCGTGGCGTCGGACTTGTTGAGCGTGTAGAAGTGAATGCCCGCCACGTCGTGGTCGAGTAAATCGCGGCATTGCTCGGTGGCCCAGTGGATACCGACGCGCTTGACGGCTTCGGGGTCGGTTTCGCAGCGTTGGATGAGCCGGAGCAGGGGCGCGGGGAAGCGGGCTCCGAGGGCGAGTTCGGCCATGCGCTTTAAGCCCGAAGCCGTCGAGACCGGCATGATGCCAGCGATGACCGGGATGCGGATGCCGGCCAGTTCGCAGCGCTCGCGGAAGTCGTAGAAATCGCGGTTGTCGAAGAAGAGCTGGGTGACGATGTAGTCGGCGCCTTCGTCGACTTTGGCCTTGAGGCGATCGATTTCGACCAAGCGATTGGGCGTGCCGGGGTGGCCTTCGGGGAAGCCCGCAATGCCGATGCCGAAGCCGCGCGGGTCCGGGTGACGGCCGGTCTGGTTGAACTGGCGAATGAAGCGCACCAAGTCGGCGGCGTGCTGGAAGCTGTCGTCTTCGCGTTTGTAGGTGGTGAGGGTGCGGGGCGGGTCGCCGCCCAGGGCGAGGATGTTCGACACGCCGATCTTGGCGTAGTTGGCGAGAATCTCGTCGACTTCGGCAGTCTGGTGGCAGACGCAGGTAAGGTGCGGCACGGCGGCCAGTTGGGTGGTTTGGTTGATGCGGGCCACCAGGTCATGCGTCAGTTGCCGGGTGGAGCCGCCGGCACCGTAGGTTACCGAAACGAAAGAGGGGTGCAGTTCTTCAAGCTGGGTGATGTTCTCGAAGAGAACGTTCGAGTCGGCTTCGCTCTTGGGCGGGAAGAACTCAAACGAGAGCGTGGTGCGGTCCTGCGCGAAAATGTCTCGAATGTGCATATGTCTCCTTCAATTGTACAGGCCAAGCGCAAGTCCGGGGACTCTGCGGTAGACTAAACTATTCTCACCAGTAGGTTCTAACCGTACCAGCGTGCCAACCGATCTAATTGAAATCAAACAGGAAGACCCCTCCCGCGAGGCGATTGAACGAGCATCGGCCGTCATTCGCCGAGGGGGCGTGGTCGCCATCCCCACCGACGCCTTGTACTCGATCGTCGCCGATCCGTTCAATTTGGCCGCCGTGGGCAAAGTCTTTCAGGCCAAGGGCCGGGAACCGGCGCGTTCCCTGCCGCTGCTAGTCAGCGACCTGCTGATGGCCGAGGATTTGACCTCCGAGATCACCACGCGCTTCCATTTGCTGGCGCGGCGCTTCTGGCCGGGCCCTTTGACGGTGATCGTTCCGGCGGCCTCGCGGGTGCCGTTGCGGGTGACGGGAAACACGGGCCGGTTGGCGCTGCGGCATTCGAAGTCGATTGTGGCGGCACGTTTGCTCGAAGCGCTGAACCAACCGCTGATCGCGACCAGCGCGAACATGTCGGGGTCGCCCACCTGCCGCTCCGGCATTGAGGTTTTCGGCATGATGGACGGGCAGATCAGCCTGGTGCTGGACGGGGGGTATGCGATCGGGGAGGGCGCCACGACGGTGGACATTACGGAGCCCTATTGGAAGATCATCAAGGCCGGGACGATTCCAGAGTCCGAGATTGCCGAGTGCCTGAAGGGCGGCAACTGAAAGTTACGAAACGAACCCGGGAGTTGTTGATTCTACTGCTGAAAGCTGGCGTCAGTGGCAGATGTGACCCCCGTCTTACGCCAGGGGCTAGTGCTGGGCTAGTGCCGGTAGCTAATACTAAGTTAGCATGGCGGTTCAAACGTTTTGACGTAAGTGGTTAATGCCACAAGAGATTAATGCGGTGAACGCTTTAGCTGCGGCGGCTCGAGCGGGCGGAGACGGTGCGGGTGCTTTCGAAACCCACGGCGTTGGCCAGGGCGGAGAGCGTGTTGGGCACCTGATGGTCGACTAGTTCCACCATGGCATTGATGGGGAGGCCTTCGGCTTCTTTCGAGAAAATCAGGGCGGGGCCGTCTTCGGCGCAATCGACCCGGACGTAGTCGCCGCCGCGGATCTGTTCGGTGGCAATCAGGTTCGATAAGGGCTGGACGAGGCAACGTTCGATGGAACGCTTCAGATGGCGGGCGCCGTAGCGGAGGTCAGTGCCTTCTCCCAGGAGGAAGTTCTTGGCGGCCTGGGTGGCGACGAAGACAAAAGCGCGGTCCGGATTGGACAGGAAGACGCGCTGCTGGACGAAGCTCAGCTCGATATCGAGGATGCGCTCGAGTTGCTCACTGCCGAGGGCCTTAAAGACCACGATCTTGTCGAGGCGGTTGATGAACTCAGGGGTGAACTTACGCCGGGCGGCGTCGACACCGGTCTTGGCGACCTTTTCGTTCAACTTGGTGGCGTCGCCCGTGGCGGCGGCCGACTGGCTATGTTGGGCGATGGGGGCGAAACCGAGCTTCGGCGAGACGAGGTTATTCATCTCGGTGACGCCCAGGTTGGACGTCATGAAGATCATGGCGCGGGAGAAGTCGACTTTGCGATTGTCGCCAAGGGTTAAGGTGGCTTTGTCCAGAATGCCCAGCAGCAGGTTCCACAGGGCGTCCGATGCCTTTTCGATTTCGTCGAAGAGGATGAAGCTGATCTTGATGGTGTCGGTGTGGTGGTGGTTTAGCACTTCCTGGCTGAGCAGCGGGTGCGTTTCGCGGTGGCCGAGGTAACCGGGAGGCGAGCCAATCAGCTTGGCGATTTCGTGGCTGTGTTGAAACTCAGCGCAATCGATCTTGATGACCGACTTCGAATTCTTCACCAGGCTTTCAGCCGTGGCTTCGACGATGCGCGTCTTGCCGGAGCCGGTGGGCCCCAGGAAGAGGAAATTGCCGACGGGGCGATTGGGCGCACTCATGCCGGTGAGGTGCATCTGGTAGATATTGACGATCTGCTGAATCGCCTCATCCTGGCCGACGATTAAGTGGCGCAGGTTCCGATCGAGGTCAGCCGCTTCGCGGCCGGTCCGGTTGGGATCCAGGACTTGGTTCATTCGTAAGTTCGACATAACTTTGCGTCCTGTCACCTCTCGCCTCTTTCTTTCGTCGGTCGCGGCGTCCGACTTTAGTACCGCGGAATTCTTCGACCCAAACCTAAGCACTCTTCCTCTATCGGCGGAGGAGAAAAAAACAAAAGCTAGTGGCCCGACTTTTCGTTACTTAGAACATTACTTAGTTGCCGGCTATTTAGGCGGCTGGGACGGACGCATCTCCACACAACTCACCAGCGCCCGCTCCGGCATCCGGAGAATGGTGAGCACTACTTCGGCGACGTCATCCGCGCCTAGCTTCCAACTGGTGTCCCCGCCCTGGGAGCGCGGGCTGAACTCCGTATCCACGCTGCCCGGCAGGACCGTCGAAACACGAATGCCCTGCGCGCGAGAATCCAACAGAAACGCCTCACTCAAGCCCAAAAGACCGAACTTCGACGCATTGTAAGCCGAGCCACCGGCAAAGGCATGGCGCGAAGCCAAGCTGCCGATGTTGACGACCGTGGCTCCAGTCGACATGAGCCCCGCCGCCTCGCGGCAACAGCAAAACACGGCCGTCAGATTGGTATCGAGCGTCAGTTGCCAATCCTCCAGGCGTAGCGAACTCAAGGGGCCGAAAACGCCCACCCCGGCGTTGTTCACCAGGATGTCTAGGCCATTCCAGCGGGCCCGCGCTTCGGCGAACCAATCCGTAATTGCCTCACTGTTTCGTAAATCGACCGGGCGGCCCCAGACTTTATCCCCGCCTTCGGGCGCCATGCGGCGCAAGGCCGTTTCAGCCTCCCCCACTTTCTGGGCATCGCGGCCACAGAACGCCACTTCGACGCCTGCCTCGACGAGCCGTTCGCAAATCCGGCGGCCAATTCCCCGCGTGCCGCCGGTGACCATCGCCCGTTTTCCAGTTAGTGTTTGTAACATGCCTCTATTCTCGCTAAGCCGTTATACTGAAATCAGTTCATGCTGGAGATGTCCATATTTTGGCTACGGGTGGCGGTCTTGTTTTACTCGGCCGGGCTGTGCTCCAGTCTGGTGACGATCCTGCGGCGGGAGCAGTCGTTTTTCACGGCCGCGTTGCGGCTATTCACGGTCGGCCTGATCTTCCATTTCGTCTCTCTGGTGGACCGGACGTTCGGGGTGTCGCATATCCCAGCGGATAACTTCTTCGAGACGATTTCACTGTGCGGATTTCTTTTGGGAGTGCTGTTTGTGCTGGCCCAATTCCGCTATTCATTCTCCTCACTGGGGCTATTTTTGTTCCCCTTGGTGTTTGGGATGGCGCTGGTAGGGGCATTGGGCACCCCCGTGGGAGGGTGGGCGGACGGCCGAATTCGGAGCGCTTGGCTGGTGTTGCACGTGATGCTGGTGATTGCCGGCTATGCGTCTTTGCTGATCGCGGGCGGGGCTTCGGTCTTTTACTTGGTGCAGGAGCGGCAGTTGAAGGCCAAAAAGCTGGTCGGCGGGCCGTTTGGCGCGCCTTCCCTGCCCGCACTGATGACGTTGGACTCGCTGCTGGCCCGCACCATGAACCTCGGTTTCGTCTTCACCACGCTGGGGGTGGTGGTGATTGTGATCTGGGCGTTTATTGAGTCCGGCACGCGGTGGATCAGCGATCCGACGATTCTGATCTCGATGCTGACGTGGCTGGTGTACTTGGCGCTGATTTACCTGCGCACGGTATCGGGCTGGCGGGGACGCCGGGCGGCGTTGGTCACGTTATCGGTTTTGACCCTTTTTGCCCTCACGTGGGCGGCGCATATCGGCATCCGGTCGACGGTGTTTGCCCAATGAAATTCGCCATCACGGGACTCAATCATAAGACGGCCCCGGTGGAGGTACGTGAGCTCGCCGCCGTCTCCGACGCCGCCTTACCGGACCGGTTGCGGGCCTTGCGAGCGATACCCGGCGTACACGAGGGGCTGATTCTGTCCACTTGCAACCGGGTGGAGCTAGCCTTGGCGCTGGAAGATTCGCGCGACCCGAGCGACATTACGCCGAGCCTTTTCGGCATCGATTTTGGAATCGATGGCCATCGCGATTTGCACTCGCACCTCTATACGCACCAAGGCTCGGACGCGGTGCGGCACTTGTTTCGCGTAGCCTCGTCGCTTGATTCGCTGGTGGTAGGCGAGCCGCAGATTCTGGGCCAGTTGAAGGATGCCTACGCGCGGGCTAAAGAACTGCACGCGTTGGGTCCGTTCCTCGATCCGATCTTGACCCGCGCCTTCTCGGTGGCCAAGCGAGTGCGCAGTGAGACGGACATTGGCGAAAGCGCAGTGTCGGTCTCCTACGCGGCGGTCGAGTTGGCGCGGGAGATTTTCGGGGATTTGAAGGGCAAGAAGGTACTGTTGCTGGGCGCGGGCAAGATGTCGGCGCTGACGGCGAAGCACCTGCGGCGGTCGGGCACGGCGGAGATCTACGTCGCGAATCGCTCGCCGGGGCGGGCTTTTGAGTTGGCGAACAAATTTGGCGGCAAGGTGTTGGATTGGGGGACGCTGGCGAATAGCTTGCCGGCGATGGACATTGTGATCGCCTCCACCGGGGCGACCCATTACGTGGTGACCGAAGCACTCATGCGGCAGGTGATCCATGCCCGCCGGCAGTTGCCGATGTTCCTGATCGACATCGCCGTCCCGCGCAACATTGAGCCGACCGTTAACCGGATCGACAACGTCTTCCTCTACGACATCGACGACTTGCAGCAGGTGGTGGACCGCAATCTGGTGGCCCGGCAAAGTGCGGCGCAGGACGCGCAGAGGATTATCGAGGAAGAGGTGGAGAAGCTCGACCTGCGGCTGAAGAGCCGGAGCGCGGCGCCGTGGATTGTGGCCTTGCAGGCGCAGCTCGAAGAGTATCGGGCCTTCGAGGTGGAGCGGCAGCGGGCTAAGTTCGGGGCACTGACGGCGCAGCAGGAAGAGGCGCTCGAAGCCGTGACGCGCGGGCTGGTAAACAAGATCGCGCACGGGGCAATCGCGCAGTTGCGGCGCAGCGCGGCCGCCGAGGACGACGCGGCGATCGAGCAGATCAAACGCATCTTCAAATTGGGTGGGACCCCTTAGATGCTGGTGATCGGATCGCGCGGCTCGCAACTGGCCTTATGGCAGGCGAACTACATTCAACAACGGCTCGCGGACGTGGGCCTTGAGGCGCGGATCGAGATCATCCAGACGACGGGCGATAAGATCACGAACGTGTCGCTGTCGGAGTTGGGCCCGCTGACCTCCACCAAAGGCCTGTTCACGAAAGAGCTAGAAGAAGCGCTGCTCGACGGCCGCATTCACCTGGCGGTGCATTCACTGAAAGACATGCCGACGGAACTGCCGGAGGGCTTGCGACTGGCGGCGATCCCCGCGCGCGAGGACGTCCGCGACGCGCTGATCGGCAAGACGCTCGACGAACTGCCGCTGGGGGCCCGCGTGGGGACCTCGGCCTTGCGGCGGCAGGCGCAGTTGCGGGCGCTGCGGCCGGACCTCGTGGTGGAGAGCATCCGAGGTAACGTCGATACGCGCCTGCGGAAGCTGGACGAAGGGCAGTACGACGCGATCATGCTGGCGGCGGCGGGTTTGCGGCGGCTGGGCTGGGGCGACCGGATCACGCAGTACCTGACGCTCGACGAGATGTGTCCGGCGGTGGGGCAAGGGGCGCTGGCGATCGAGACCACGAATGGCTTCCACGGTGTCGATCTGCTGGATGAGCCACAGGCGCGCGCGGCGATTACGGCGGAGCGTTCTTTGCTGCGCTCTTTGGGCGGTGGTTGTCAGGTGCCGATCGGCGCGTATGCGACGATTATGGGCCGCGAACTGCACCTGCGCGCGGTGGTGGCGAGCGCCGACGGCGCGGTCGTTGTGCGGCAGGAAGGCGCGGGCGCGGTGGCGGATGCGGAGGGCGTCGGGGCGCGGTTGGGCGATGCCTTGATCGAAAACGGCGCGCGAGAGATTTTGGACGATGCGGGCGTTTGAGGGGCAAACGATTGTGGTGACGCGGGCGGCGCACCAAAGCCAGGGGTTGGTGCGGCTGCTGGAAGCCGACGGCGCGCGGGTGGTGCACTTTCCGGTGATCGCAATTGTGCCGCCAGCCGATTGGACGCCCGTGGATCGGGCGATTGCCGAACTCGAGGCGTTTGCGTGGGTGATCTTCACCTCGGCCAACGCGGTGGCGGCGTTCTTTCAACGAGCGGGAGGGCAGGGCGTGAAGGGGCGGATTGCGGCCGTGGGTCCGGCGACGGCGCAGGCGCTCGAACGGCTGGGCTTTGCCGTTGACTTGATGCCGGAAAACCATATCGCCGAAGGATTGATCGCGGCGTTGGCGAACGAAGATGTGGCCCGGAAACGGATCCTGTTGCCCCGGGCGGCGGGGGCGCGCGACGTGCTGCCCAATGCACTGAGTGCGCGGGGCGCCTTGGTGCAGGCGGTGGACGTTTATCGCAACGTGGTGCCGCCCGCACTCCCGGACTTCCCTTCTGAGGCGGATTGGATCACCTTCACGTCCGCCTCCACGGTGAAGAACCTGTTGGCGCTGGTGCCTCGCGCGCAGTGGGCGAAGGCCAAGTTGGCTTCGATTGGGCCGGAGACGTCGGCGGCGTTGCGGCAGGATCGCTTGGCGGTGACGGTGGAAGCGTCGCCGTCGACGCAGGAAGCCTTAGTGAACGCCATGGCCGTGTGGGAGAATAGCGCTCAATGATCAAAGTTCGCTTGGCGGCGACCGCCGATGTTCCGCTGCTGGCACAGTTTAACTGCCGGATGGCCCTCGAAACCGAGCAAAAAACGCTGGATCTGGGTACGGTGACCGCGGGAGTGGAAAGCTTGGTGGCGCAGCCCGCCTATGGTTTCTACGTGATCGCTGAGCGCGACGGCGAGCCGGCCGGTTGCCTGATGATTACCTATGAATGGACCGACTGGCGCAACGGCGTCTTCTGGTGGATCCAGTCGGTGTACGTGAGCGAGGCGCACCGGCGGCAGGGCGTCTTCCGGCATTTGCACGACGATGTCCGCCGGCGGGCCAAGGCCAGCAAGAACGTGCGCGGCTTTCGGCTGTATGTGGAAGGCCACAACGCCGCGGCGCAAGCGACCTATCGTGATCTCGGCTATAGGAACACCGGTTACCTGATGCTGGAGAGCCCCCTGTGAATCACGCGCTGACCCGCACGCTGGCATGCGCCGCGGTTTTTCTGGTCTCTCTGCTCTATCTCTACGAATTGGTGGGCGACATTTACCATCCGTCACTGGACGAAGGGATCTATCTCGAAGGTGGCGAGCGGTTGCTGGAAGGGCAGGTTCCGTACCGCGACTTTTTCGCCTTTACGGGTCCGGTGATCTATTGGACGCAGGCGGGGCTGGAACGGGTGTTCGGGAGAAACATGCCTCCGCTGCGGTTGTCGGCAACAGCGGCATTGGCGATGATGGTGACGGTGATTTTTGCGCTCACGTGGCGCTTTACCGACTGGTTTTACGGCTTGGCGGCCGCCATTGTCTATTTGGGTTATACGTCCGCCTCCACCCTAACGATTATTGTGAATCATCGATGGCTGTCGGCGGGTTTTGGCGCGTTGGCGTTGTGGGCGGCGGTAGAAGGCGCCAATCGGAGGGGCAAACCCGCGTGGCTCTGGGGCTTGGCCGGGGCGGCCGCGGCGCTAGCCGCTTGGACCACACCTCCGTTCATCATCCTGGTGGGGGTTTATTTCCTGTGGCTCGCTTTGCGCGAACGTCAACAGCTGCTGCCCTACTGCGGGGGCGTGCTGCTGGTGAGCGTGCCGGCGATCGCATGGCTTCTGGCGAACGGGGCATTGGGGCCGATGCTGAACAACCTGGTGTGGGTGGGCGCGCGCTACACGAAAGCCAACGCCGTTCCCTACGCCTATAACCCGAGCGGCCGGACCTTCGCCTGGTACGACCCGACCCTCTCGCTCTACACCCGCACGATCATGGCCATCGGATTGGCGCGCTTTTACGTCTCGCCCATCGGTGGACCCTTGCTGCTCGCGCTGTACGGCTGGCTCACGTGGCGCGGCAAGCTAGATAGGCCACGGCAGGTGCTGATGCTCGGCGCCCTGGCCACGTTTATCACCGTGTTTCCGCGCTGGGACATGAAACAGATGCTGTACGTTTCGGCGCCTCTCGCCGTGATGTTCGCGTGGCTCGCGTTTCAACTACCGAAGCTTGCCCAGCCAGCATTGGCGTCGTTCTTCGTGTTCTGGTCGATCTTTAACTACTCGAGCGCCACGAAGGTGGTGGCCAATTACTCGAACTTCCCGACGCGGGCCGGCCCGCAACGCGGCGATATCACTTTGCTCGAGGGCTACGAGCGGCTCGAAAAGCTAATTCCGGAAGGGGCGACGTTGTTCGCCTTCCCGTATCTGCCGTCGATCGGCTACTCGCTGCGCACGCGCAACCCAATCCGCTACACATTCCTGCAGCCGGGCATGATGTCGAAGGAAGACGAGGCCATTGCGCTCGCCGACCTCGAAAAGCGTCCGCCGCGCTTCATCCTGCGGCAATACTTCCCGGACGATCAGGTTTTGAATACCTGGCCCAGCTCTGACCGTTCTACCCTGGCCATGAATTCCATCCGGCAGTTCATTGACCGCCGTTATCGCTTCGTCGACGTGGTGCAAGCCATCTACTACCGGGTGGAAGTGATGGAATTGAATCCTTAACGAAATTTGCCTTGACCTCCGCCATCGAGAGGCATATGCTTCGAGCGAAGGGATAACCCATCGGCG
>JBBQQS010000084.1:0-13608 GCA_038215525.1 Bryobacterales bacterium | reverse complement strand
CAGCCGCGATTGGGTCGACATCAACTGCGCCGCCATCCCGGAACATCTGATGGAGAGCGAGCTTTTCGGGTACGAGAAAGGCGCCTTCAGCGGCGCGCTCGGCAACAAACTCGGGCTGATTGAACTCGCCGACAAAGGCACACTGTTTCTGGACGAAATCGGCGAACTTGACGCCAAGCTGCAAGCCAAACTCCTGCGCGTGCTGGACCATGTGCCGTACTATCGCGTCGGCGGTACCAAGAAAGTGTCGGCCAACGTGCGGCTGATTGCGGCCACCAATCAGGATCTGGAACAGATGATCGGCGAGGGTAAGTTTCGTCATGACCTTTTTCACCGCTTGAGCGGCATGGAGATTCGCGTGCCTCCCCTGCGCGAACGCCCCGAAGATGTCGACGCGCTGGCCGATCAACATTTGGCGCGCACTTACCCGGGCGTGCTGCTGACGGCGGACGCGCGGGCCCGGCTGCGAGGCTATTCCTGGCCCGGCAACATTCGTGAGCTACGGCATGTTTTGTCGCGCTCGGCGCTGCTGGTGGATGACGGCCGCATCACGGCGTCGCGGCTACAACTGCCGGAGCGTCGCGCGGTGCCGGAAGCGGCCGGATTTTCGCACAATCTCGATTTATTGGAACGGCAGGCGATCCGGCGGGCGCTTAAGGAAACGCGCAACCATTACGGGCATGCCGCCGGTTTGTTGGGGATTTCCACCAAGACGCTGGGCCGCAAGGTAAAGATCTATGGACTCGAAGCAGTCGGTCAATAACGATCGCCGAGGTGGGATTCGCCATCCCGCGAACGGCCAGGTGTGGCTGTGGACCAATGGCCAACAGGTGGAAGGCCGCCTATTGGATCGCAGCGAGAGTGGCTTTCGCGTCGCCTATGCCAGTGGCGAGCTCGAAACCGGGCAGGACGTCCAATTCGCCATCGGACACAGCCAGGGGCGCGCGCGCGTGGTCTGGAATCGCTTCACCCGCCAACACTGGGAGAGCGGACTGATGATCCTGTGATAAGTTAACGGCATGGAAATGCCCCATCGAGAAGCGATCCGTCAGCAAGCCATCAATCGCCGTGCCGTGCTGGCCACCGCCTTCGCCGCGATTCCCTTAGCGGCGCAAACCCAGGTCGCCAAAAACGCGCCCGTCAAGCCGCGCGAAAAGATCAAAATCACCAAGCTCGAAACGTTCCTGGTGAAGCCGCGCTGGATGTTCTTGAAGATCCACACCGACGCGGGCTTCATCGGTCTCGGCGAGCCGATCACCGAAGGCCGCGCCCTCACTTGCCAGGCAGCGGTGAAGGAGATTGAGCCCTATCTGATCGGCAAGGATCCGCGCGCGGTGGTGCATCATTGGCAGGCCATCTATCGCCACGCCTTTTACCGCGGCGGCCCGATTTTAACCAGCGCCTTATCCGGCATTGACCAAGCTTTATGGGATATCAAAGGCAAAGCCCTCGGCGTGCCGGTGTACGAGTTGCTGGGCGGCCCGACGCGCAATCGGGTCCGCGTCTATGCCCACTCCGGCACGCCGGAGCTGATGAAGAAGCAAGTGGAGTTGGGCTTCACCGCCTTCAAAACCGGCCCCGCCAAACGCCGGCCCTCGCGCTACATCGAGTCGCCCTCGGAGGTCGGTTACGCGGTGGAGCGCTTTGCGGCGCTGCGCAAAGCCGTCGGCGATACCTGCGACATCGGCATCGACTTTCACGGCGCCATCTCGCCGGCCTTGGCCAAGTTGTTGATCAAGGGCTTGGAGCCCTATAACCCGATGTTCATCGAAGAGCCCTGCCAAGCGCAGAACCACGATGTGATGGGCGAGATCGCGCGCGGCACGCATTTGCCCATCGCCACTGGCGAGCGCGTCTTCACCAAATGGGGCTTCCGCGAGGTGCTGGAGCGCAAGGCGGCGACGATTTTGCAGCCCGATATGTGCCATGCCGGCGGCATCACCGAGGTCCGGCTGATTGCCGGCATGGCGGAGGCTTACTATGCCACGATCGCCCCGCACAATCCTTTGGGGCCGATTTCGCTGGCCGCGGGCGTGCAGTTAGCCGCGTCGATTCCAAACTTCCTGATTCAGGAGCAAGTCTCTTTGGGTGAAGGCTATGTCAAGGAGCCTTTTAAGGTCCGCACCGGATACCTTGACCTGCCTACGGGCCCGGGCCTCGGCATCGAGCTTGACGAGAATCAAATGGCGGATAAGATCGGGCACGACTGGAAGAACCAGGAGAGTTACGATGCGGACGACGGCAGTGTGGTGGACTGGTAAGCTTTAGGGTTCATGGACCCTCTGGCGCTCGAACGCCGCCGCGAGCAACGCGGCTGGTACTTTTACGACTTTGCCAATTCGGCGTTCGCGTCGACGGTACTGACGCTTTTTCTGGGCCCCTATTTAACGGCTCTGGCGAAAGCGGCAGCCGGGGCTGACGGATTGGTTCATCCCTTTGGTCTCTCCATTGAGCCACGCTCCTTCTGGAGTTACTGCATTTCGGCTTCGGTCATCGGGCAGGTGATCTTACTGCCGCTCGTCGGTGCCATTGCCGACTATGGCCATCGCAAGAAGCAGTTACTCGGGCTTTTCGCTTATCTGGGCGCCGGCGCGACGATGTCGATGTATTTTCTGGAAGGTACGCACTATCTGGCGGGCGGGGCGTTGTTTATCCTAGCGAACATCGCCTTCGGCTGCGCCAATATCATTTACAATTCTTTTTTGAATGACGTCGCGCTGCCCGAGGAGCGCGACGATGTCTCCTCGCGTGGCTGGGGCCTGGGTTATCTAGGCGGCGGCCTGGTGCTGGTGCTGAATTTGCTGCTGTACCAGAATGCGGCCAAGCTGGGGATCAGCGAAGGCATGGCGGTAAGAATTAGCCTGTCATCGGCGGGCCTATGGTGGGGCGTGTGGGCACTGGTGCCGCTCGCCGTCCTGCGTAACCGCGTGCCCCAGCGTAAGTTGGCGCCAGGGCAGAATCTCATGGCCGTGGGCCTGGGCCAGTTACTCCACACCGTGCGGGATCTGCGGCTTTATCCCGAAACGCTCAAATTCCTGGTGGCCTACTTACTCTACAATGACGCCGTGCAGAGTATCATCGCCCTGGCCGGACAATTCGGCAGCGACGAGCTCGGCATCAAAATGGGCACTTTGACCCTTGCCATCCTGATGGTGCAGTTTGTCGCCTTCGGCGGTGCGATGGCCTTCAATCAATTGGCGCGGAAGGTGACGGCACGGACGGCGATTCTCTTCGCCCTGGTGATTTGGACCGGCGTGCTGATCTACGCCTACGGCTTCGTGCGGACCACAGCGGAGTTCTTCGTCCTCTCCGGCCTGGTCGGTTTTGTGATGGGCGGTACGCAAGCTTTGAGCCGCTCCACTTACTCGCTGATGATTCCGAAGGGGCGGGAGGCCGAGTACTTCGCCCTCTACGAAGTCAGCGACCGGGGCACGAGTTGGATTGGCCCGTTGGTCTTCGGCTTGGCGATGCAATTTACCAAGAGCTACCGCGTGTCGATTCTTTCGCTCATTGTATTTTTCATTGCGGGTTTCGCCATCTTGTGGCGAGTGAATGTCCAGCGCGCCTACGACGAGGCGCAGCGTTGAGAGTGGCGTTAGATGGCACGCCGCTGGCGGGCCCTGGCGGTGGCATTCGCCGCTACGTCACCCAGTTAAACGCCGCCCTGGTGCGCGAATTTCCCGAAGACGTATTCACCTTACTGTCGGACCAAATAGGGGCCCCGCCCACGGGCCTGTCCCGCTATTGGTGGCTGTACGGACTGAATCAAAAACTAGCCGACTTCGACCTCTTCCACGGCACCGACTTCAGCATCCCCTACTTCAAACGCAAGCCGGCCGTGTTGATGGTTCACGACCTCTCCCCCTGGCGTTTTCCCCAAGCCAGCCAACGCGTCCGATCGCGCACCCCCTGGCTCGTTCGCCTGCACCGCTACACAATTATCCTCACGCCTAGCGAAGCCATTCGCAAAGAAGCGATCGAGTATTTCTCTATTCCCGCCAAAGACGTCGTATCTGTACCGTTAGCGGCAGGCGACTTATTCCGCCCCATCCCTGGACCCCAGGCTACTTACTATCTGTGCGTCGGCACCCTTGAGCCACGGAAAAACTTAGCCACGTTACTCGAAGCCTTCGCGCTCGTACGCCAACAAAAGCCCGACGCCGAGCTATATCTTGTAGGGCGGACCCCCAGCTCGCCTATGGACAGACAAGAAACAGGCGGGCCGGGGGCATACCCTACAGGCTTGCGATACCTGGGCGAAATCCCCGACGCCGACTTACCCGCCCTCTATTCTCATGCCACCGCCGTCTGTTACCCTTCGCTGTATGAAGGCTTCGGCCTCCCGGTGCTCGAGGCCCTCCAATGCGGCGCTACAGTAATTACGTCCCGTGACCCCGCGTTAGTCGAAACCGGTGGCGATGCCACCATCCAAGTAGAAGCGCGGGATGTAAGAGCCTGGGCCGAAGCGATGTTACACGCAGAGCCCGACCCTCAACGAGGCATCCGCCGAGCCGCCCAATTTAGTTGGGCCCGCACCGCCCGGCTGACCCGCGAAGTCTACCAGGAAGCGATCCTCCGTGGGTAAGTCAGCGTTATTAGTTTGTCCTGAAGCGCCCTTCCCCGCGATCGGCGGTGGCGCGCTCCGCACGGCCTCGCTCGCCACTTACTTGGGGACCCACTACGAGCTCGACCTCATCATCTTCCGCGAGCCTGGCTCGCCCGTTCCAGCCGCACCCCTGGGCCTCGCCCGCGATCTCCTCGTGATTGACTTACCCCAACATCGCAAGGACCCCGTCACCAAGGCCCTGCGCAACTTACACCGCCTCATCCGTTTTATTCCACCCCACGAAGACCGCTTCCGCGGCCACGAAGCCACCATAAACAAATGGCTCGGCGATCGCCATTACGACCTCATCTGTCTCGAGCATTTCTGGACCTCCACTTACTTCGATCTCTTCCGCCCCAAAACCAACCGCCTCCTCTGCGACCTTCATAACATCGAATCGGTCTTCTACGAGTCGCGTGCTGGGCTCGATTCGCCCCCGCTCTCCTGGATCTGGCGGCGGTTCGCGGCGGCCAATCGTGTGCGGGAGCGACAACGGCTGCCCGGCTTCGACACCTTGCTAATGACTTCTCCCGAAGATGCGGCGCGGGTGAACTTGCCGAATACGGTGGTCTATCCGAATGCGATTCCGTTCGTGCCCATGCCACGGGTGGCCAAGGAGATGGCCATCGCCTTCTCCGGCAACCTGGAGTTTCCGCCCAACATTGCCGCGGTGGAATGGTTTGCCAGCCAAGTTTGGCCAGCCCTGGCGGAAGAGTTTCCGGATCTTGAGTGGCGCATCATCGGCAAGGGGGAGTCGTTTGTCCGCGCCATCACCAAACGGCTCGTCCGTGTAAGCCTCACCGGCCCGGTGAACGATGCAGTGCGGGAATTGGCTAAGGCCCAAGTGGCCGTAGTGCCGATCCGATCCGGCTCGGGAACACGCCTGAAGATCCTCGAGGCGTGGGCCGCCGGGACAGCGGTCGTTTCCACCGCCTTGGGGGCCGAAGGACTCCATGCGGAAGGAGCTTATGTCCACGCAGAGAGTAATGTGGTATTTATCAACGCCATCCGGGATTTATTAACAAATAATTCCGAGCGGGACCGCGTCGCGATCGCCGGTCGGAGGGTATACGAACAACGATTCACGTGGCCGGTCGCCTGGCGTTCCCTTGAAAGTAACGGTATCTGACGGTGGTACGCGTTTCGGATCTCGCGCCCGTCTACTATACTGGGGTATCGGACCGCTTTGAAACAAGCAACTCGCACGGGGATGAAATTCGCGATCGATGCTCACGCAATTGGGCAGAAGCTAACGGGTAACGAAGTCTATGTCAGAAACCTGTTAACTTGCTTCGCCCAAGCCGACAGCGAAAGCGATTTCCTCACCTACATCTCGACGCCCGACGCCCGGCCGGCCATTCCGGCCCGTTTTCGCACGCAAATGGTTTCCACCAACCCCTTCCTGCGTTTGGGCGCTGAAATTCCCTTTAGCCTTCTCCGCGAAAGGCCTGACCTCCTGCATGTGCAATACACCAGCCCCCTCATCTGCACCGTGCCCATCGTCGTCAGCGTGCACGACGTGAGTTTCCTCGAATATCCCAATTATTTTTCAAAAGCGCGCGCCAGCCAGTTACAGCTCACCGTCAAGCGGACTGTGCGAGCAGCAGCAAGGATCCTAACCCCCAGCGCCTTTTCGCGAAAATCAGTCGCCAAAGCCTACGGCCTCGATCCAGAGCGCATCAGCGTTATCTACAACGGCGTCTCTCCGGAGTTTCGTCCGGTGCCGCAAGAGACGGCGGCGGCTTGGCTGATGCGGCATAAGGAAATCCATTGGCCCTTCGTGCTTACGGTCGGTGACCTGCAGCCGCGCAAGAATCACCTGGGCCTGATCAAGGCCTTCGAGAACGTAATGGCTACGCACCCTGACCTTCCGCATCGCCTGGTCTTCGCCGGTAAGGACACCTGGTTCAGCCCCACCGTCCGCGCCGCCGCCAAGGCCAGCTGCGTCGCCGACCGCATCATCTTCCTGGGCTTCGTCAGCGACGACGATCTCGAACATTACTATTCTGCCTGCGATGTGTTCGTTTTCCCGTCCTTCTATGAAGGCTTCGGTATCCCGATCTTGGAAGCGATGGCCTGCGGGCGCGCCGTCGCCTGCAGCAACACCTCCGCCATGCCGGAGGTCGCCGATTCGGCCGCCCTGCTATTCGACCCCACGAATATTGACCAGATGGGCCGCGCCTTAAACGACCTCCTCATTGATCCGCAACTTCGCGCGCGGATGGGACGTCTCGGTTTACAGCGGTCGACTCTGTTTCATTGGAATCGCGCGGCGCAGGAGACCCTGGCCGCCTACTACTCGGTGGCTTCCGAGAGCCGAGCCAGAAGTATGGCCGCTAAATCGGTACCGGTGCCCCGTTCATGAAATACCTTATCTTCTGCTGCCTCGCGCTGCCGCTGGCCGCGCAAGAGACGCTGCGTTATTCGATCAACTGGGCCAGTGGCCTCAGTTTGGGCGAAGCGACGCTGATCTCTTCGCCCGCCAAAACGCCCGAAGGCCAACCAGCCTTGAATTTTGAACTGCGCATGGACGCGTCGATTCCCGGCTTCGCGGTGTTGGATGAATTCAAGTCTTTAGCCACAGCCAACTACTGCTCGATAGAGTTTAACAAGAGCTTGGCGCACGGCAAGCGCAAGAGTAAAGAGAAGATCGAGTTCGCCAAGGGCGAAGCCACTCGCAAGACGCTCGAAGGCGGCGGCAAGACGACCTTCTCCACCTCCAGTTGCCCCAAGGACGCCCTCACGTTTTTGCAGTATGCGCGGCGGGAAGTCGCCATAGGAAAGGTGCCGGCCTCCGAAGCGGTGTTCTTTGGTTCTGCTTACCAGGTCCGCTTCGACTACGCAGGTGAGCAGAAGATCAAGGTCTCCGAAGCCATGGCCGTCTCCGACCGGCTGATCGGCTTTGTGAAAGGACCGAAGTCCGAGTTTACTTTCGAGCTCTACCTGGCGCGCGACCCGCAGCGTACTCCCTTGTTAATCAAGGTTCCCTTTACGCTCGGCACGTTTTCCATGGAGTTGGTGCGTTAGTGGGCCGGCGCCACAAGATTGCCTTCTTCTCTCCCCTGCCTCCCGTCAAGAGCGGCATCGCCGACTATTCGGCGGCCCTGCTCGCGCCCTTATGCGAACAGGCCGAAGTCACTGTTTTTACCGAAGCGCCGGCGAATTTCGACCCCTCGCCGTACGACTCGCTGCTTTACCAGATGGGCAACAATCCCTATCATGACTTCACTTACTCTTTAGCCTTAGAGCATCCCGGCGTCGTGGTGATGCACGAGAGTAACTTGCATCATCTGATTGCCGAACGCACCATTAAGCGCGATAACTGGGATGCCTACCTCGAGGAAGTCGCCTACGATGGCGGCGACCCCGCCCACGCTCAGCGCGTCCGCCGCCTGGAAGTCGGCCCGGACTATGAAGGCGTGCCCATGTTGCGCCGCTTGCTCGAACGCTCCCAAGGCGCCATCGCCCACTCCCACTACGTCGCCGGCGACCTCGCCAGGGCCGGATTTACAGGTCCCACGGCCGTCATCCCGCACGGCGCATGGATTCCGCTGGACGCCGATCGGCTCAGCGCGCGCGAATCGCTCGGCCTGGGCCCCAAAACTCCGCTCATTGGCGTTTTCGGATTCCTAAAGCCTTATAAGCGCATCGCCGAAAGCCTGCGGGCCTTCCGCCGCTTACTGCGCGTGGTGCCCGAAGCCCGCATGATTCTGGTCGGGGAGCCGCATCCGGACTTACAGCTCGACCACTTACTCGGCACGCTCGAGCTCCGCCATGCGGTCCGGGTATTGGGCTTCACGCCCATTGAGCAATTTACCCACCTGATGGCTGCCTGCGACATCATCTTGAACTTACGCTACCCAACTGTGGGAGAAAGCTCCGGTACGTTGCTACGCGCCCTCGGCCTGGGCCGCGCGGTCCTGGTTTCCGACATCGGCTCCTTCGCGGAATTCCCGGATGAGATCTGCCTCAAAGTCCCGGTCGGCCCCACTCCCGGCGGGCCTAACGAAGAGGATCTGATTTACGAATACCTCAACTTGCTCCTCGCGCGGCCGGACTTAGCGCGCGGCTTGGGCGACCGTGCCGCCGAATGGGTGACGCGCGAATGTAGCTGGCCCGTGGTCGCCGAGCGCTACGTCGACTTCCTCGCCGCCGTGCGCGACGGACGGCCCTGGGCCCCGCCAACGCACCCGGAGCCCGCAGTCCTCGAGCCCGCCAAGGTGGAGCCAGAAGACGTCGCCCAATGGGTGGCTGACCCTTCCGCCCAAACCTACCTCGACCATCACGCCGCTCGCTTCGAAAAGACCCTTGAACTCACGCCGCCCGGCGACTCGACCCAACGCATCCTCGAAATGGGCGCCTACATGCAGATCACCCCGGCCCTGAAATTCAAGCTGGGCTATGGCGAAGTCCGCGGCTGTTACTTTGGCTCGGCCGGCAAGACCGAAAGCCGCGAGGTCACCAGCGCCCATGGCGACCACTTCACCTGTTTCATCGACCTTTTCGACGCCGAGCATGACCCATACCCGTACCCCAACGCGCACTTCGACACCGTGCTTTGCTGCGAGCTCATCGAGCACCTAAAAGACGACCCCATGCACCTGCTTGCCGAGGTGAACCGGATCCTGAAGCCCGGCGGCCACTTCCTGGTCACCACGCCCAACATCGCCAGCCTGCGCGCCATCTCGGCCATCCTGCACGGCTACCATCCCGGCTTCTTCCCGGCTTACTTGAAGCCATCCGTCGACGGCGACGCCCGCCACGCCCGAGAATACACCGCCAAAGAGGGCTACTTGCTGTTGCACGACGCGGGCTTTGAAATCGTGAAGCTCGAAACCGGGCCCTTCAAGCAAGAGCCTAAGCCAGAACTAGCCTGGGTGGCCACGATGCTCCGCCAGTGCGGCATGCCGGAGGATCACCGTGGCGACGGCTTATACGTCCTCGGCCGCAAAGTGGGCCCCATTCGCAGCCGCTTTCCGACGTGGCTCTATAACTAGCGGCAAAGCAAAAAGGCCTTCCGTCGCCGGAAGGCCTTTTCTAAAAATGGTGCGGGGGAGGGGACTTGAACCCCTACGATGTTACTCGCTAGCACCTCAAGCTAGTGCGTCTGCCAATTCCGCCACCTCCGCAGGTGTTACAAACTCTATGATACTACTTCTTCGCCGGAGCGACCGGGGCCGGAACGACCGGAGCCAAGTTCTGAGGGACCGGCGTCACTTCCACCTTGGGCGCCGCGCCCTGCGGAATCACCGGAGCCGTCGGGATCGTTACCTGCGGCACGGCCGGAGCCTTACCCGGCGTCTTGGGAGCCGCTATCGGCGCGTTACGATCCAGCACCGAGCCACCGCCGCCACCTTCGCGCGTCTGCAGGACCGCCAAGCTCAGCGAAGTCACCATGAACAGGCCCGCGCCAATCGTCGTCGCTTTGGTGAGCAACGTGGCCGCGCCACGCACACCAAACGTGGTCTGCGAACCCATGCCGCCGAAAGCGCCGGCCAAATCAGCCGCCTTGCCGCTTTGCAAGAGCACGACGCCGATCAAAAGCGTGCAGACCAGCACATGGATAATAGTTAAAAGGATAATCATGGACGTTCCGCCTTGAGTATAGCACCGGCCTTCACCGTTAGGCTTTCCGCCTCCCCAGTACCCTTCCAACCCGCGAAATCGAAGCGCCCGCCGCTGGAAACCCGCTCCACCTGGGCTGACGGAATCTCGAGCGCCTGCCCGGCGGCGCAAACCACGCCTTCGCTCGAAAGCGAATAGAAGTGCGCCGCATTCCGGCCCACCACGCTCGACTTGCCATCCGGCTCCAGCAACACCGCCGTCGCCTCGTCGACTCCCACTCCGCGTGCCGAAAGCCGGGCCAAAAAGGCCAATAAACGCCCCTCCCGGCCGCGCGCCATAAAGTGGCTGTCGGTGATGAGGCCTTCGAGATGCGGGATGCGCAAGAAGCCGCTGCCCAAGGTAACGCGGAAGTGAAACGGATCGGCCAAGGCCTCTGCCGAGGTGACGGTATCGTGCTCCGCGGAGAAGTAATGCTCGCCCAGCACGGCAAGGCCCGCGCTGGTGCCGCCAATGGGGACGCCTAGCGCAATCCGCTCTTGCAGCACGGCGGCCAGCGGAGTGCCCTTCCACTGGCGGATGTAATTCCACTGGTCGCCGCCGGCCAGAAAGATGGCCTCGGCTTGACGGACCTTCTCGAGCACCACGTGATCGGACGACGCTTCCCGCGTCCGCAGGATTAAAGTCGCAGCCGAGTTGGCTGGGCCTTGCTTCAGCACAAACGGGTTGTAGGCATCGGTGCCGGAGGCTCGTAGCACCAGGAAGTCGCCGCCGCCGGAACGCTCAATCATCCAGGCGAAGGCTTCGGCCACGTCCTTGCCGCCGCCCATCAAAACCTCGCCGCCGCTCACCGGGGTGACGACATCGGCGTCGTGTCCGGCGCGCTGATAGACGTAATCCGGCTCGGCCGCCAAGCAGGCCAGCAGCAGGAGCAAACTACTTGCTTCCATAGAGCACCGTCACCTTGGTGGAGTCCCCCATGGGCGTAGCCGTGATGGTGCCCATGTCGCCGCTCTCGTTCTTCATCACCAGCACCGACGTGCCGCTCGCTGACACGCCCTCGTCTTTGTGGAATTGGCGCTTCTCGAGGGCCGCCTGATAGAACGCGATGACCTTCTCCGCCGGGTCCGCCGTATCGAAAGTGGCCAAGCCGCCGGCTCCGTCCTTGTCGCTGCGCCCCGCGCCAATGCCCTTCAACTCCGCCCCCGGATAGGCTGGCATCCACGACGGCAGCTTCACCTTGCCGCCCAACTCAAAGCTCTCGACGCCGTCCTTGCCCTCGTGCTGGATTTTCATCTTGCCCTGCAGAATGTCATTCAGGTTCAGCGTGACCTCTTCGTTGTTCCTCTTGTTGCGGACGCGGATAATTTTCTTGGTGTCATCGACATCCAGCACTTCGAGGTCCGGGTCGATCTTCGAGAGAATCGCGGCGGCGGCGGAAGGATTCGCCGCCACCTCTTTCACCTTCTGCACGGCGTAATAGCCCAGCAGCCCCAGGCCAATCGTCAGCAGCAGGATCATGCCGCCCACGGCAGCGAGAATCCAAACCCAAACCGGCGTCTTCTTCGGTCCTTGCCCCATCGGCATCGGCGGAGGTGTGGTCACGGCAAAACTCCTTCCCCTCATTCTAGCCCCGGATGCCAATCGGCACAGGCTACAATTCAAGTGTTCCATGAAGATCCAAGCCTCCTCGCCCTGCCGGGTGGACCTCGCCGGCGGCACGCTCGACATCTGGCCGCTCTACCTGTTTCACGACGCGGCCGTCACCGTTAACTTCGCCGTTGACCGTTACACGCGCTGCTGGCTCAGCACGCGCGAAGACGGGGCCATTCACCTCAAGTCGCGAGACCTCGGCATCTCCGAAAGCTTCGCCTCGCTAGAAGCGCTGCTGGAAACCAAGAAGTATCGCCTGCCGCTCACGGCCTGGCAGTTGCGCTTCTGGCAACCCGAAGTGGGCCTTGACCTTGAGACGGTGAGCGAAGCCCCGGCCGGCGCCGGCATCTCCGGCTCTTCGTCGCTTATGATCACCGTGGCCAGCGCCCTCAACAAGCTCACCAAGGGCGGCCATTCGCTTGAGAAGATTCGGGAAATCGCCCAAAACATTGAGGCGCAAATCATCCAAGTGCCCACCGGCTGCCAGGACTATTACCCGGCCATGTACGGCGGCCTGAGCGCGATGGAAATGAGCCCGGCCGGCATCAAGCGTGTCGGCCTCGATGTCGACCTCGCGGAGTTCGAAGAGCGCATTGTCCTCGCCTACACTGGCGAGCCGCGCAACTCCGGCATCAACAACTGGGATGTGATGAAGAAGCACATCGACGGCGATAAGCGCGTCCACCGGGCTTTTGACGAGATCTCGGCCATCGCCAGCGGCGTGCGCGGCGCGCTCGCTGAGTCCGACTGGGAAGAACTGGCCGCGCTGATTCGCGCCGAATGGAGCCATCGCAAAAAGAACGCCCCCGGCATCACCACGCCGCTGATTGACCGTTTGGTGAAGTCCACCGCCCGCGCCGGCGCCAAGGCCGCCAAGGTCTGCGGTGCGGGCGGCGGCGGCTGTGTCTTTTTCCTGGTGGAAAAGGGGGCCAAGGCCAAGGTGCGGGCTGTCATCGAGCGCGAAGGCGCCCAAGTGCTGGACGTGCGCGTCGCTCCGCGGGGCGTGCAAGTCAGTACACAGAGTTAAAGACAGCATGTCGCGCGCCGACATTTACGGGATCGCGGTCCGGGTGGGGTTGTTCGCGTTCCTCGAGTTGCTAGGGCTGATTGTCTTTGGCGCGCTGCTCGCGCCTTGGGCGGGCACCGTGGCGTCGGCCGCGTTGAGCACCTTCCTGGCGGCGGTGGTGACGAATTCTTTCACCGTCCGGATTTTCGAACGCCTCTCCGTGGCGGACCTGGGCCTCGCATGGAACCCCAGCTCCGTCCGCAACCTGCTGTGGGGCTTGGGCGGAGGCGTGTTGGCCGCGCTGATCGTCCTGGTGCCGCCGATCCTGGCCGGCGTCGCCAAACTCACCCCCTCACCGGATCAGCCGGCCACTTGGCGCAGCCTGCTCTTCGTCAGCGCGATGCTGGCCCTGGGCGTCGTCGGCGAAGAGTTGCTCTTCCGAGGCTACGGCTTTCAACTGCTGCTCCGCCATGCCGGCCCCTTTACGACCATCATGCCGGTCAGCGTCCTGTTCGCGGCCGCGCACTCGGCCAATCTGAACTCAAGCTGGCTCGGCCTCTTCAATACCTTCCTCTGGGGCTTCATCCTCGGCTTTGCGGTGTTACGCAGCGGCGACCTCTGGCTCCCCATCGGCCTCCACTTTGGCTGGAACTGGACCCTGCCCCTCTTCGGCGTCAACCTCAGCGGCTTCCGCATGTCGGTATCGGGCTACGTGCTTGAGTGGAAAGCCGGCCCCTTATGGAGCGGCGGCGACTACGGCCCGGAGGCGAGTATTCTTACC
>JBBQQS010000083.1:0-13727 GCA_038215525.1 Bryobacterales bacterium | reverse complement strand
GACCTCCGCCGCCGCCACAAGCAAGTGGAACAGGTCACCCGCGACTTGGCTTCCGTCCTCCACCGCAACCCCACCGAAGCCGAAATCGCCGCCAAGATGGGCGTCGAAGTGGACCGCTGGCGGCAGATGATGCTCGACCTGCGGAACGTAGGCCTCGTTTCGGCCTCCACCCGCGGTTCCGAACACGAAGATCTCCCCGCGCCCGACTTCCCGTCCAAGCCCGAGACCCAACCGGATTCCATGTGTGCGCGCGAGCAACTGCGCGATATGTTGGCCATTGCCATGAAGGTCCTCCCCGAACGCTATCAGCGAGTGGTGCTGTTGTATTACACCAATGAGCTCACAATGAAGGAAATCGGTACCCAACTCGGAATCAATGAGAGTCGCGTGTCGCAAATTCACAAGTCGGCCCTCGAAAAGATGGCCACTGCCCTCCAGCAGGCTGGAATTCACTCGAGCCAAGCGTTTTAGTACTTCGGTACTGAACGTACCCGTGATACTATCCTGGTGTTAAGATCTGGTTACGCCGCCCCCAAACGTGGGTAGCGACCAAACCAAGTCCTCATGTAAGCTACCTCCAATTGTTTCACGTGAGCGAAAAAAAGCCCGGGCGCCGCAAGGCTCCCGGGCTTTTTTGACGAACTGATTCAGGATCAGCCGGACATACTCGATAGGAAGTCGCCGTTCGAGCGCGACTTGCCCAACTTGTCGAGCAGAAGTTCCATCGACTCCACGGGCGACAAGGGCGAAAGCACCTTGCGCAGCACCCAGATGCGGTTGAGCTCTTCGCGAGGCAGCAACAACTCGTCCTTACGGGTGCCCGAACGGTTGATGTCGATCGCCGGGAAGACCCGCTTTTCGACAAGCTTGCGGTCCAGGTGGATTTCCATGTTACCCGTGCCCTTGAACTCTTCAAAGATCACGTCATCCATGCGCGAACCCGTGTCGACCAGGGCCGTCGCAATGATAGTGAGCGAACCGCCCTCTTCGATATTGCGCGCGGCGCCGAAGAAGCGCTTGGGGCGTTGCAGAGCGTTCGAATCGATACCGCCGGATAGTACTTTTCCCGACGGCGGTACTACCGTGTTGTAAGCGCGACCCAGGCGAGTCACGGAATCGAGCAGAATTACCACGTCACGCTTGTGCTCGACGAGGCGCTTGGCCTTCTCAATCACCATTTCGGCCACTTGCACGTGCCGAGCGGCCGGTTCGTCGAAGGTGCTCGAGATCACTTCGCCCTTCACCGTGCGCTGCATATCGGTGACTTCTTCGGGGCGTTCGTCTATCAACAGGACAATCAGCACCACCAAGGGATGATTGACAGTGATGGAGTTGGCGATCGATTGCAAGAGCATCGTCTTACCGGTGCGCGGCGGCGCCACAATCAGACCGCGTTGCCCCATGCCGATCGGAGTGAGCATGTCCATCACGCGGCCCGAGAAGTTGTCGCGCGTCGTTTCGAGCTTCAGCCGTTGCTGCGGATAAAGCGGCGTCAGGTTGTCGAAGAAGATCTTATTGCGCGCCTCTTCCGGCGGCTCATAGTTGATCGCATCGACCTTGATCAGGGCAAAATAACGCTCACCCTCTTTGGGCGGCCGGATCTGGCCCGACACCGTATCTCCAGTGCGCAGATCGAAGCGGCGGATCTGCGAGGGCGACACATAAACGTCATCGGGACCCGGCAGGTAGTTGTACTCGGGCGCGCGCAGAAAGCCGAAGCCATCGGGCAGGCACTCAAGCACGCCTTGGGAGAAGATGAGTCCGCTTTTTTCGGCTTGCGTTTGGAGGATCTTGAAGATCAGCTCCTGCTTGCGCAAACCGGCCGAACTCATCACACCCATGCTCTTAGCGACGTCGTTCAAGCGCTGAATGGACATGTCCTTCAACTCGACTAGGTCGAGTGTGGATTGGCCGTTGCGGTTCTTGGCGGCGTTGCGGCGGGCAATCGCCCCCGGGTCGCTGTCTTCGGGCGACGCTGGCCCCTGTGAAGCGGCTGTCTCGGGCGCGGCGGCCTCCTTGGCGGGTTCAGCCGCCGCGGCTGCCGCAGCCGGCGCAGCCGTAACCGGCGGAGACAACGGCCCGCCAGTCGGAGCCGGTGGCCGGCGGCGGCTCTCGCGTGGGCCGGTTTCTTTGGTTGTTTGCACCGGGTCTTTCGCCGGAGCGGCGGCCGCAACCGGGGCGGGCTCGAGTTTATCTTCTAAAGGTTCAGTTTTTTCCAGATCGTCTGCCACAGTTCCCTCACTCCCCGGCCCGTACGGGCCGAGACAGGGACTAGCTCGATAGGTTCATCAGGATGGGAATGGGGATTTGGTTCACTTGAGGTGAGTCCTCGGGAGACTTCGTCTATTCCGGGATTTGGAAGGGGAGACGAATTCCGCCCGATGTTCAGTTCGCCGAGTTCCCGACGAATCGCTGCTAGTCCGTGATACTCCTCTTTTTGATTCAGCTTGTCGACTTTCGTCGCGGCCACCACGTAGGGCCGATTGTGGAACTCGAGCCAATCTCGCAGTTCCCGGTCCTTGTCCATCCAGCCTCGCCGCGAGTCGATCAACAAGACCGACAGCCGCAAGGATTTCCGGTTGTAGAGATAGCTCTCAATGAGCGTCTTCCAACGGTCGCTAAAGCCACGCGGAACCTTGGCGTAGCCATAGCCTGGCAAATCCACCAAGTGGAAGCGGTCCTCCACCCGGAAGAAATTGATCAGCTGCGTACAACCGGGCGTCTGGCTCACGCGAGCCAGGCCATTATGGCCGGTTAGCAGATTCAGCAACGTCGATTTGCCGACGTTACTGCGCCCCAGAAACGCCACTTCTGGCGTCCCTTCGGGCGGAAACTGTTCCGGGGCGGCGGCGCTGATTACAAACTCAGCCTTCAAACGCCGCCCTTCGATCATACTTAGTGCGTCGTCCGGTCTTCCACCGCCGGCAGCACCGGAACTTCCGGCATCGGCAGCGGGGAAAGCTCCCGTTCGAGGGCGATTTTGAGTACCTCGTCCATCCACTCCACCGTATGGAGCTTCATATCCTTGCGGATATTTTCAGGCACTTCCGCCAGATCTTTCTCATTATCTTTCGGCAGAATCGCTTCAAAGATGCCTTGGCGATGCGCCGCGAGCAACTTTTCCTTCAGGCCGCCGATCGGCAATACCTTGCCACGCAGCGTGACTTCGCCGGTCATGGCGACATCGTTGCGCACCGGAATCTTGGTGAGCGCGCTCGTGATCGACGTGGCCAGCGTGATGCCGGCGGACGGTCCGTCCTTCGGGATCGCTCCCTCCGGTACGTGCACGTGGATGTCGATATTGCGATAGAAGTCGCGCGGCAGACCGAGTTGTAACGCGCGCGTGCGGACGTAGCTCAAAGCCGCTTGCGCAGACTCCTGCATCACGTCGCCCAACTTGCCGGTCAAGGTCAACTTGCCCCGGCCTTCCATCACGGTCGCTTCGGTGGTCAGCAAGGTGCCGCCCATTTCCGTCCAGGCAAGCCCCACTGCTTGGCCGATTTCGGCCTTCTTCACGTGGATCAACTCGCGGAACTTCAGCGGTCCCAGCATCTCACCGATTTCGGCTGCGGTCAGGGTCACTTTCGGGAAAACGGGGATACCGGTCGCAGCGGCGGCGGCTTCAGCAGCTTCCACCAGCGGAGCTTCGGCCACCTTCTTCTTACCCTTTTTCTTGCCCGTCACCGGCGTTTCTTCTTCCGCCATCGGTCCGCGCAAAGTCACCACCTTGCGAGCGATCTTACGGAAGACATTGCCCACTTCGCGTTCGAGGTTGCGGACCCCTGCTTCGCGGGTGTAATTCATGATGAGCGTTTGCAGGCCCTCTTCGGTGAATTCCACTTCCTCGTGCTTCAGGCCATTGGCGATCATCTGCTTCGGCACCAGGAAGCGCTTGGCGATCTCCAGCTTTTCGAGCTCGGTGTAGCCGGCTAGACGAATGATCTCCATGCGATCCTGCAGCGGCACCGGAATCGTGTGGAGCACGTTGGCGGTGGCGACGAAGAGCACTTGGCTCAAGTCGTATTCGACGTCCAGGTAATGATCCTGGAACATCCAGTTTTGCTCGGGGTCCAGCACTTCGAGCAGCGCGGCGGAGGGGTCGCCGCGGAAGTCGGTCGACATCTTGTCGATCTCATCCAGCATGATCACCGGATTGCGCGTCCCGGCCTTCTTCATCATCTGAATCATCTGGCCGGGCAACGCGCCAATGTAGGTGCGACGATGGCCGCGAATTTCGGCTTCGTCGCGCACGCCGCCCAGTGACATGCGGACAAATTTGCGGCCGGTGGCCTTGGCGATCGACATCCCCAGCGAGGTCTTGCCGACGCCGGGCGGCCCGACAAAGCAGAGGATCGAGCCCTTGGGCTTTTCGACCAGGTTGCGCACCGCCAGAAACTCAAGGATGCGCTCCTTGATCTTGTCGAGGCCGTAGTGATCGGAGTTAAGGATATCTTCGGCGAACTTGAGGTCGCGGATTTCCTTCGAGCGCTCTTTCCAAGGCACGGCCAGTAGCCATTCGAGGTAGTTGCGCGAAACGGTGGACTCGGCCGACATCGGCGGCATCTGCTCCAGGCGCTTCAGCTCGGCGATCGACTTCTCCTGCGCGTCCTTGGTCATTCCGGCGGCGTCGATCTTCTTCTTTAGCTCGTCGAATTCGCTCTTCTCGCCGCGGCCCAGTTCTTTCTGGATCGCCTTGATCTTCTCGTTGAGGTAGTACTCTTTTTGCGCGCGCTCCATTTGGCGCTTCACGCGGCCTTGCACCTGGCGGTCGACGTTGAGCTTTTCGATCTCAATGTCCAGCATTTCGGCCACCCGGGTGAGGCGCTCGACTGGGTCGAAGATTTCGAGCAATTCCTGCTTCTCTTCGATATTCAATTGGAGATTGGCACCCACCGTGTCGGCGAGCTTGCCCGGATCATCGACGCGAATGGCGGCGATCATGGTCTCGTAGTTCAGGTTCTGGCTTAGCTTGACGTACTGCTCAAACAACGAAGTGACGCGCGAAATCAGCGTTTCGAGCTGCTGCCGGCCGTCGATCTTATGCGAAAACGTCTTCACCGTGGCGCGGAAGAAGCCTTCTTCGTCAGCGACAGAGATGATCTTGCCCCGCTCCATACCTTCGACGAGCACTTTAATGTTGCCGTCAGGGAGCTTCAGGCTCTGCACGATATTGGCGACGGTGCCGACTTGGTAGATCTCGTCAGGGCGCGGTTCGTCCACCGAAGCGTCGTGCTGCGTGACCAAAAAGATCTTCTTGTCTCCCGCCAGGGCGTCTTCGAGCGCGCGAACGCTCGAATCGCGACCCACGACAAACGGGGTCATCATATACGGGAAAATCACGACGTCCCGGATGGGCATCATGGGCAGGCGCTTGGTTTCCGACTTTTCCTTGGATGTGAGCATGGTGTCTTAACTGTAGATGCGCCAACTTGGCCGGCGTTACCTAACCTTTTAGGCGGGTAGCGCGATTATTTCGGTCAACGAGGTTCGGCGATGCTGGCGGCGTTTGGATCTTCAACTCCTGTCTAGAGGTTGGTGGGAGGGGATAGCGGCTTGGCGTGGCAGTCTGTCCGGCATGACAGTCCGCAGATTCTGGGGCCAGCCCTGAAACTACTCACAAGACTACCACAAACGCCATCCGAACGGAGGCGGGGAGTTATTTCGCTGGGGAAGTGGAGGTTGCGGAATAGTTGGCAGGTACGGGAAATCGAGGCGTCTGCCCGGAAAGCGCCTTATTATCAATAACATACAATCGATTCTCGGGCGGGGGCACCGTCACTTTCCTGTAAGTGTTTGATTTTAAGGCACTTATAATTGAGTCGGGCTGAGTTTTTGGGGGGACGCAGGGGTGGTGGGTGCGAGGATTGGGCTTTCCGTTTTGCCCCTTCCGGCTTTAGAGGTGACGAAACGAACCCGGGAGTAGTTGATTCTACAGCTTTTTCTACAGGGGTGGGCTCGATTTTGGAGGCTTGGGCGAGGGCCTGGCGGGTGCGGTGGAAGTTGGCCTGGATGTCGCGGGAGTAGCGGAAGTAGTTGCGGAGGAGGTGATTGTGGGGATCGCCGGGGTGGGGCGCAAGGGTGAGGGCGAGGGTGCGCCAGGCGTGAGTGGCGAGCTGGGTGACCAGATAGCGCTGGTAAGTGGTTTGGGGGGCGAAGTCCTGGAGGAAACCATCGCGGAGCGCTTCGAAGTCGGCGGCGGATTCGAAGGAGAGGACGGAGAGTTTGGCGGTGAGCCCGTTTTTGACGGCGTTGAGGCGGGAATTGGCTTTGCCCGAGGGGGTCAGGGGGCCGGTAGACTTTTGGGCGTTGCGCTGGTAGGCGGCGCGTTGTGCTGCGGAGATGGGTCTGGCCATGGTTTTAGGGTGGCATGGGGTGGGTGGATTTTTGGTTTGGGTAGGGTGGGTTTCGGCGGTAAGCGTTTCTTTTGGTTTGGTTTAGGAGAATTTGAGTTTCTTGTGACTGGCAGGAAGCAGCTCAGGCAGACGGGATCTCGAGATCCGCGTAGAGGGATGCCAACGAAAACTCGACCCCGAGGGTATTGATCCGCACGACGGCACCGGCGCCGCGGAGGGTGCGCAGGTTCCAGGTGCCATCCAGTGCCTTCTCGAAAATCTCGACCATCTGGATGTCTTGGGAAATGAGCAGGTACGCTTCGAACGACGGCAGCTCCCGGTAGAGGCGGAATTTGCCGCCGGAATCGTAGTCGGCGGTGGAGGGAGAGAGGATTTCGATGATCACCTTGGGGTTGGTGAGGGTGTCCTGCTGCTCGTCGGTGAGTGCGGGCTTTCCGCAGACGATCAGGAAATCAGGATAAACGAACTGTGTCGCAGTGACTCGAACGCGAAGCGGTGCCTGAAACAACCGGCAACCGGCGGGGAGCCTGGTGAGGATTTCCGCGGAAACTCGGGGCCCGATGGCGGCGTGTTCGAGACTGCCCGCCACGATGGGGAACATCTCTCCATCGTGATACTCGCTCTTCAGCTCCGCATCGCGATCGATGGCCAGATACTCCTCGACGGTGATCTTCGGGATGGCCGCTGCGCCCATAGGGCCATCATAGCCGACCGGCGGTGCTGCGCATATGCGGAAGACGGCAGCACTTGTCTGCACTTGGCAGTCAGGCGCGGTGGGGTAAGTCGGACTGAGTCAGCTAACTCCCAGTGCCCCCTAGAGAAATCCTGCGATGGCACCGACCGCAGATTCGGGCGCGGGACTATTGATAGGCGGTGTGTGGTTCAACGCGACTCGGCTTTCCACCGGAAGCGTGAAGAAGAATGTTGTTCCTTCGCCCGGCGAGGATTCCGCCCAGATGCGACCTCCTTGAGCCTGCACGATCCGCCGGCAAATCGCTAAGCCTACGCCGGTCCCTGGATATTCCCGGGCCGTGTGCAAGCGGTGGAAGGGTTCAAAAATGGACGAGGCGTCTTTCGGATCGAAGCCAATCCCGTTGTCTCGGATCGAGATCACCCATTCGGTTCCCGTCTGTATCGCACTGAGGTGCACTTTTGCGCGCTCGTCCGCTTTACAATACTTTACGGCGTTCCCAATCAGGTTCTGGAAGAGGCGAACCATTTGCCCGCGGTCAACCGGCAAGGTGGGCATTGGATCGTGAGTAACCGTAGCGCCACTCTCTTTGATAACTCCATCAAGGTGCGTAAGCGCCGCCTCCAGATCCTCATCGAGGGCAACCGAGACCGGTCTCTCTACTTCCGTGGTAAGGCGTGCATAGGCGAGTAAATCATTGATCAGCAAACCCATGCGCGCGGCCGCAGTCACAATAAATCCTAGGAACTGGTCTGCCTCCGCGTCTAACCGCCCCTTGTACTCGCTCGTAAGCAACTGAGCATACGACCGCATGGTCCGGAGCGGCTCTTGCAGATCATGACTGGCAGCGTAGGCAAACTGCTCCAGGGCGGTGTTCGATTCGGTCAGCGCATCTTGCAATTGCTTGCGCGTCGTCTCATCGCTCATGATCTTGGCGTAGCCGATTAACCTCCCCTGCTCGTCGTAGAGGGCATTCATGAAGCCGTTGGCGAAAAAGTCGGTCCCATTTTTGTGCCGGTGCCAGCGGATGTCAGTCGCGCATCCGCTCTGCCTTGCGAGTTGCATTTCTGATTCGCAGACTTCAACTGCCTTTTCCGCAGGAGTGAAAATTATCGAAGCTTGTTGGCCAATCCATTCCACTTCGGAGTAGCCGAGGAGTTGCTCCACCCCGGCATTCCACGAAGTGATGATTCCATCCGGATCAAGCATGAACATCGCATAAGTCCGCAGTTCGCGGACTTGCATGCGGTAAAGATCCGCGGCTTGGAGGTTGGTAAGTGCTCCTGACTGGTTTGAATTCTTTTCATCCATAACTTGCCCTCGGCTCCAAATCCCGACTGTAGCACTTCGATTGAGGCGGTGGGTTCGTGTCGGGGCTCAGCTTACCAGCAACTGCGCACCCCACGCGACCACGGCCGCGGCCCCCGGCTCGAACTCCCCCGTTACCGGCAAGCGCTGCCGCATCCCGTCCTGCTCCACCTCGAGACCCAGCCGCCCAGACGAAGCCAAGGCCAAGCGCATCTCAAGCACTGCCCCCCGGCAAGCCGTCACCGAAGCATTAGCAAACACTTCCTGAAGCAAAGGCACCCGCGCCACCGCCTCCCCGGCCCAAACACCATGTGGCTCGTGATGGTTTGGAGGGTGCGGTCGTTCCAACTCTGGAAGAGCGAGCCGCCGGCTTTGGCGGATTGCTCGGTGATGGTGGGGTATTGGGGGTAGGGGCGTAGGGCTTGGTTGACGCTGCCGGGATCCTCCTCAACTACGACATCCCCCACGCCCTGGTCCTCCAATACACCTACGATCTCCCCTTCGGCCCTGGCAAGCGCTGGCTCTCCACCGGCGTCCTCTCCCGGATCGCCGGAAGCTGGAATATGAACGCCATCCATCGCTATCAGTCCGGCACGCCACTGTTCGTCACGGTCAACAACACCCTGCCGATCTTCAACCGTACCCTGCGTCCCAGCGTTGTCTCTGGTGTCAACCGCGCGAACGATCTTGAGGTCGGTTCCCTCCAGGCCAACTCCGACCGGCGCATCAGCTACGGTTTTAGCAACCCGCCGGGCAGGGTATCGACAGCTCCGGCGGCTGGAAGCTAGACCGGGGATCCGGGACGGATGCTCAGGCCAGGGCCGGTGAGTTGGCCGCTGTTCAGACGGCCGTTGCGGACCTGGAAAAGGCCGGGGTAGCGGGCTTCCCAGGCTTGGCTAGCTGCGGGGACGTATTGGCGGGCATTGGCTTCCACGCCCGCCACGCCCGGCACGTGGCCGGCGATGCCCACCGAGTGAATCAGGGCGGCGCCGGGGCACGTCAGGTCCTGCACGCAGAGGAACATCCCGAATTTCTGCCCGGCGGCGGCCATCATCATGGCTTGCGTTTGCCCCTTGCACGCCTTGAGCGCGATGCCGGTATAGCCCATTTCACGCGCTAGCAGCAGCGTCTCCAGGTCCGTCAGCGATTCGTCGATCACCACCGGCCGCAGCTTAGCCGCCTCGTGCATGACGTTCTCGCGGTCGGCCTTCAGGTTGCGCTGCGTCGGCTGCTCGATGTACTGGATGCGCGCAAATCCAGCAGGCGTGGCTTCCTTCAGCTTGCGCAGGATCTCGATGAGGTATTGGACATTGGGGCAGCGCTCGTTGAAGTCGAGGCAATAGAACCACTCTTTGAGGCCGCGTTTTGCCTGGGCTTGCGTGGTGATCTTGTCGATAGCCAGAATGCGCGTCAGGTCGTTCTGCAGGTCGCCACCGTTGAGTTTGATCTTCACCCGCTCCAGGCCCGAGAACGGGATCCACTCTTCGAAAGCATTCGGCAGGCCGTCTTCCAGCGGCTTGGTGACTTCGGCCCTCGTGAGCGGATCGGAGGCGCCAACGCTGTGGAAGAGATAGACGAAGGGCCGCGGCTTGCGGCCAATGTAGCGCTGAAGCTCTTCCCCTTTGAACTTCTCGCCCAGGTAATGCCCCAGGTCATAACGCATCAGATCGCGGCCATAGATGGCGTAGCTGCTGCGATGGTGCAGCTTGCCATAGGCATCGCTAATGGCGGCGTCGAAGGGGCTGGCGGTTACCAGCGTGCAGAGCTTGGGGATAGGCTCGGCATCGGCTCGGCCCACCTCAGCTGCAGCGGCGAGCCATTGGGGCTCGAGCGCATAGTTCAGGTCGACGGGGTGGCCGAACTCCTTGTGCCCGCCGGTAATCTCGCCGATGCGCTTGCCCAAGCGGACCATGGCCCCCAGCGTCTGGTCATAGTTCATTTTGCTGGAGGGGAAGCTCCACTGGTTGCCGAGGCTCATCGCGCCGAAGCCCTGGGCGCGGCGGCCACGGCGGTCCTCCACTTCGCAGCGGACGTTGAGCATGGTGACGCGGTCCACTTTGCGGCCGCCGAACATGTAGGGCGTGCGGTAGAAGAACTCTTCGAACTGAGGCTCAATGCTGACGACGCGGACGTCGGTAGCTGCGGGTGCCGCCAGAAAGGGAGCAGCTAAGAGTTGCCGGCGCGTGGGTGTGGGCATGGGGTCTACGACGGCGAGAGTCCGAGGTCAGTGAGCGAAATACTCAATTCATAGCGCGGCAACTGCAAGGCGGCGACGGGATGGAGCCCACTGGCGTCGTAAGCGAAGAGCTTCCGCTCATCGGGGTCGATCAGCCAGACATGCTCCACGCCCCAAAGCCGGTACTCTTCCAGCTTCGTCAGCGTCTCACTGAGCCGGTCGTCCGGCGAAGCGATCTCAATGGCCACCAGCGGCGGGGTGTCCGGGTAAATTTTCACGGGCTCTCGATCCGCAAAGACCGCGACATCGGGAATGCGATAGAGCCGTAATGGGTCCAAGGCATGGCGGACTTCACTAGCGGCATACAGCGCATACCGCTGCGCCAAGGACTCGAAGATGTACCCCAGCCGCATTTGAATTCGCCCATGCAGAAAAGTAGGCATCGCCCGTTCCAAAACCTCGCCGTCGACGAACTCACGGTCGGGGCCTTCGAAGGACATTTTGAGGTATTCTTCAGGCGCAACAAGTGTTCGGATCGCCATGACGGTAGTGTACCTTGATTGGTGCTTTGCCGCCGCGAGCGGGTTGGCTACATCCAGCCAAGCTGCTGCAGGCTGATGGTGTCGTTCCAGATCTTGGTCATATGCCGGATCTTGCCATCGGCAAAGTCCATCACATAGACGTAGTGGGCTTCCACCTTCTTACCAGTAGGCGGCACCGGCCCCCCCTCGCCTGTATGCGTGCCGCGGAAGATGCCAAAGGCGGCCACATTGCCGCGCGTCTCATCCACGGCAAAGGAGCGAATCTCGTAATTCCCGTCCGGGATGGGCGTCAGCAGTCCCTTCATCCAGTCGGTGTACCCCGCAACCGTGTGGACCCCAGCCAGCGCCCCCGCCTGCGCGGAGAAAGTCGCGTCCGGATGGCAGTAAGCACTGCACCCGGCCCAGCCTTTGCCGGTCTCGCAAGCGTCGAAGAAAAGCGTGGCCGTATCTCGAATCGAGTCCATAGATCTCCTTGGATTTATCCCGTATCAAATCTAGCCTGAAAGCCCACCTTCACGCAACGCTCGGTGCCCCACTTGGATGACTCGGTTTCCTCAAACATGACATCAGATATGATGTGATGGCCTCGGCAAATGAGGCTGACCTAGTCCATCTGTATGCTGGCCGATCACCGGTTGGCTGCAAAGGCAAGTGAACCGAGCTGCAGAACCTGCTGAGCTCGATTTTCGAGATCATCGTCCCGGTGGAAGTTCATTACCAATGGCGACCTCAGCTCACCGATGCTACTGACGAAATGGTTCTGGAAAGTGCAGTCAACGGCCGGGCGGATGCGATTGTCACCTTTAACCTAGGTGATTATCGAGACGCGCCGGGTCGATTCGGAATCAAGTTGTGGAGACCAGCGGAAGCATTAAGGGAGAATAGAAGATGAGCCGAGTATCGACGTTTTCTCGACGCCTGCCGATTTCCTTGAAGGCGGCGGTGGAGCGGATGGCTGAGGCCGATGGGACGAGCATGAACCAGTTTCTGGTGATGGCGGCGGCGGAAAAGCTTTCCGCGATCCAGACCGCGGAATCTTTTTTTGCGGCTCGTCGAGGCCAAGGCGATCTCGAGGGTGCGCTGGCCTTTCTCTCCCGGCCGAGTGCCGATCCGCCGCGTTCCGGCGACGAGATCGACCACTAGCCCACGTCAATTGCGTGGGGCACCATCACTCACTTCGCCTCGGCGAGCGCGGGTGCAGTTCGCTAGGATTGAATCCCACCGGCATGCGGAGGAAGCGGCACTGAGTCCAAGAGCCGAGGCCATCGCGTAAGCGTCTTGCGTGCCGCGAACGACATCGGTTTCAGAGGCCGATGTGGGAGGGGGGGCCGTGGTGTATTGTATCTGACCGCTGCCGCCGCCGTTAACGCCTGCCGAGACTGAAAAAAGGGTGGCTGCCGTGCTGGGACACTGGGTAAAGAGTAGCAAAATGAGAGTTCGCGTCATACTAGTTACTGCGGAATATTGGGACTTTCGGGGTCAAAAGAATTTGCTCGCCAAGTTATGCTCGGAAAATTGATGATGATGTCCAGAAAAATACCATACAAGATCCGAAAACGGAACTCAACGTTAGCGACTTTTAATTTGTCGATTGAGCGATTGCGACTTCTTTGCTCAAGACGTCGTCAATCACCGCACCCAGAGGAACGCCCCTGCGAGACGCGACTGCCGAGAAATAGGCATGAAGCTCATCAGACAGCTCAATATAGTGGCTCGGCTGGACGCGGCGGCGCTTCGTGCCGGGCGGAAGCTCCCGAACTTCTGGGAGGTCTGAAAGATCAATGGCGTCGTCGGGCTGATCCATTAAAGCTAGCAGTTCAAGCTTCTGGCGCTCGGATAGTGGCTTGCCGAGAAGTTGATGTTCAGAAAATTGCTTCAACATAGAGCTTCCTTTCGTGCGGCGTAGATGAGCGGGCCGAAACTACCCTAACTACCGGCAACCCGTCCTGCTCGCCGTAGGTGTGAACCACAGTGAGCAACAAAAATGAGCCCCGGATCGAGCCGATAGCTTGCCAGCGTTCCTCGCCGCCTTCGACCCGTTCGACGAATTCGAGGCGGTTGGAATCTTCAAACACCAAAACCGCTGTTTCAAACGAGACGCCATGTTTGAGCCGATTCGTTTCGGCTTTTGCGTCGTCCCACTCAAACCTCACCCCCTTACTATGCTGGATAACGGGCAATCGGTCAACACAGAGGAATCGCCCGCATTACACCCCCCACGCGACCACGGCCGCGGCACACGGTTCGAACTCCCCGGTTACGGGCAAGCGCTGGCGCAGGATGCCGTCCTGCTCTACCTCGAGACTCAGCTTCCCAAACGAAGCCAAGGCTAAACGCATCTCCAGTAACGTACCGCAGCAAGCGGTTACCGAGGCATCTTCGAAGCGCTCAGCCGCCAATGGCACCCGGGCTACCGACTCCCCGGAGCGGACATTTACCATGACCCCGTCGAAGTCCGCGCCGGGCACTAGATCCAGGCGCAGATAGACCCACGCGCCATCGGACCCGTAGTGCACCCGCCGGACCCACTGCCGCCCGCCGTGCATCGCCCCCTGCCGGCCATCCACTTCGTACACGCCCGCCGCCCGCCACTCAAAGTACGAACTCACCCGCTCATCGATCACCGGGCGAATCGGACCCACCGGCGCCTCTGGCCG
>JBBQQS010000082.1:0-13741 GCA_038215525.1 Bryobacterales bacterium | reverse complement strand
CACTGGGCGCGGCTGGGTGACCGCCGAATACGCGATGCTGCCGCGTGCCACCGCCCAGCGGACCGCCCGCGAAGTAACCAAAGGGAAACAATCCGGCCGGACACACGAGATCCAGCGTCTCATCGGCCGGAGCCTCCGCGCGGTCGTCGACCTGCATCAAATGGCCGAAAAGAGCATTCTGATTGACTGCGACGTCATCCAGGCCGACGGCGGCACCCGCACCGCGGCCGTGACGGGCGCTTATGTCGCGCTTGGTCTGGCAGTGGCCAAACTGCTTGACTATGGCACCTTGAAGAAGAACCCCTTGTGCGATATGGTGGCCGCCACCAGTGTCGGCATCGTGGGCGGCGTCGCGATGCTTGACCTTTGTTATGAAGAAGATAGCCAGGCCGAAGTCGACATGAACGTGGTGATGACCGGTACCGGCCGCTTCGTCGAGTTGCAGTCAACCGCCGAGAAGACCGCCTTCGACGACACGCAACTAGCCGAAATGATCGCGCTCGCCAAATCCGGCATCGCCGAGTTGATCGCCATCCAAAAGGCGGCCTTGGGCCAGAAGGTGGCGTAGGACTGCCTTGAAACTCTATTGCGCCACTACCAATCCCGGCAAACTGCGCGAGTTTCGTCTCGCCGCCGGTTTGGGAATGGAGATTGAGCCCTTGGACCTGCGGGGAGTTCCCGCCCCCGAGGAGACCGGCGATACCTTCGCGGCCAATGCCGCCCAGAAGGCTTTGTATTACGCTCGACTCGCGCCCGGCGCCCTCTTTGCCGAGGATTCGGGCCTCGAAGTGTCCGCCCTGGGTGGCGCGCCCGGGATCTACTCGGCCCGCTATGCCGGGCCGGAGCAAATCGACGAGGCGAATAACGACCTCCTGCTCCGCAACCTGGCCAACGCCGCCGATCGCCGCGCGCGTTACGTCTGCGCCATCGCGCTCGTGGTGGAAGGGGTCGTGCAAGCTCACTTCCGGGGCGAGCTGGAGGGCGAAATCCTCACGGAACGGCAAGGCGAGGGCGGCTTTGGCTACGATCCGCTCTTCTACTACCCCCCCTTCGGCCGAACCTTAGCCCAGGTACCCACCGAGCGCACGCTCGAGGTATCCCATCGGCGCCGGGCCCTCGACCAGTTATTCGCCTGGCTTCGTTTGGTGCCAAAATTCTGACGCTTCGCCAAGATCTTGGCCGCAAAATACGGGCGTACCCGACTGAAAGCGCTTTGGCCCTCAACTTGCAGTATCCGGGCCGATGCTCGACCCTGTCCAAGCCAATCTCGAACGCTACCTAGACCTGCTCGGCACCCGGCAAAAGCTGGTGGCGAGTAACATCGCCAACGCCAGCACGCCCGGCTACCGGACGCGAGACCTCGACTTTCACTTCGAGTTCATGGCCCAGGCCGAAGGCGGGCAACCGAACATCATCGAGCCCGAGGGCCTCGCCGGACGCAACGACGGTAACAACGTCAGCATGGACCGCGAGGCGCGCTTACTGGCTGAAAACACAATGCGTTTCAACTTCGTTAGCAACCTGATGCGGGGCCAGTTGAAGATGATCCGGTCGGCGATTCAGGAAGGGGGGCGCTAAGCGATGAATCTCTTTGACACGCTTTCGGTGAGTGCATCGGGGATGTCGGCCCAGCGTCAGCGGGCCACGGCGCTCGTGGAGAATCTGGCGAATGCCGAAACCACACGGACGCCCGAGGGGGGGCCCTACCGGCGGAAGGATGTGGTGTTCCAAAGTGAATCGGTGGCCTCTCCCTTTTCGGGAATCTTCCGAAACGAAATCGACGCCACGTTCAGCCAGGAGCCGACCGTGGGCGTCGCCGTCTCAGAAGTCGTCGAGGATCAACGCGAGCCGGACCGGCGCTATCAGCCGGGCCATCCGGATGCCGACGCCAAGGGTTACGTGGCCTTCCCGCGGGTGAATCCCGCCGAGGACATGGTGGACCTGATGGGGGCTTCGCGAAACTACGCGGCGAACGTATCGGCGATGTCGGCCATCAAGGATATGATCAACCGGTCGATCGACCTGGTGCGAGGGTAGGGTCCCATGGATGCCATTCGTCCCATTCTCGACCGGATCCAGCTTCCGGATCTGGCCGGCAAAACGAAGCCGGCGGAGGAAGACGGCGGCTTCGGCGGCATTCTGAAGCAGGCCATCGCCCAGGTGGCCGGGCAACAGCAGCAGGCGGAGACGTCGCTGAACAGCTTTCTGCGCGGTGAATCGGAGGAAGTGCACAAAGTAGCGCTCGACGCGCAGCGCGCGGAGCTCTCGATGGAGATGTTCCTGCAGATGCGGAACAAGGTGGTGCAAGCCTACCAGGAAGTGATGCGGATGCAGCTGTAGCTCCCGGTCGCAGGAATCCTGACTCTTGGCATGGCTCAATCAAATTCGCGCGCTCTTTGAGCGGCTCACCTGGCGGCAGCGATTCTCGTTGGCAGCGGCCGTGATCGCCGTCGTGGGAGGCTTGGCGCTCGCTACCAACTGGAGCAAGGAGCGCGACTTCAAGCCCCTCTACAAGGGTCTGGCGGCCGAAGACGCGGGGCAAGTAACGGCGCGGCTACGCGAGAAGAACGTCGAATTCCGGCTCGATGACGGTGGCGCGACGGTGCTGGTGCCATCGACGCACGTCGACGAGATGCGGCTCGACCTGGCATCGGCCGGCTTGCCCAAGACCGGCCGCATTGGCTACGAGCTTTTCGACAAGATGAACTTCGGCGCCACCGACTTTGCCGAGCAGGTGAACTATCACCGGGCCATCGAAGGCGAACTCGAGCGCTCGACGCTATCGATTGCCGAGGTGGAGCAGGCGCGCGTGCACGTCACCTTTGCCAAGCACTCGGTCTTTGAGGAGATGCGCGAAGCGGCCAAGGCGAGCGTGATGGTGAAGCTGAAGGCCGGCAGGAAGCTCTCCCCGGCCAGCGTCATTGCCATCCAACATCTGGCGGCGAGCGCGGTCGAAGGCCTGGAGCCTCCGAAGGTGGCCGTATTGGATATGGGCGGGCGGCTGCTGAGCAAGATGACCCCGGTGGCCGGAGCCGACGACACCGAGCACGCCGAAATGCTGCTGGCGTACCGCCGGAGGGTGGAAAACGAGTTACTGCAAAAGGTGAATGCGACGCTCGAGCCGTTACTGGGTCCGGAGAAATTCCGGGCGAGTGTCTCGGTGGATGTCGACCTCACCAGTGGGGAGCAAAGCGAAGAGACCTTCGACCCCAACAAAAGTGTGATGGTAACCCAGCAGCGCGGCGAAGATAGCTCGACACCGCAGCAACAGGCCGGAGTGCCGGGAACGGCTTCGAATCTTCCCCGCCCCGCCGTGCGCGGTGGCAGCGCGGCCAGCGCGGTGAGCCGGCGGACGGAGAACATTACGTTCCAATCGAGCCGCGTGGTGCGCAAGACGAAGACGCCGCAGGGCGTCACGCGGCGGCTGTCGCTCGCGGTACTGGTGGATCAGGGGATCCGTTGGGAAGGCGTGGGCCCGCAAGCGAAACGGATCATCGAGCCGCTGCCGGCGGCGCAGTTGAAGTCGATCCGGGACATTGTGATGGGCGCGGTGGGAGCGTCGACCGACCGGGGAGATCAGGTGATTGTCGAAACGCTGGCCTTCGACGCGACGCTCCGGACGCCGCCCCCGGCGCTGCCGGTGAAGAACCCGCCGACCGCCAACGCGGCTCCGGGCGGAATCAACCTGAGTGCATTGCCCAAGCCCTTGCAGGATCCCAAGATCCTCGCCTTGGCGGTCTGTGGCGTCTTGCTGCTGCTGCTCGGCCTGCTGGTGGGCACGGTGCTGTTCCTGAAGAAACGGGGCCAGGCGAAGAAGGCGGCGACGTTGGCCAAGGCGGGGGGCAAGGCGTTGCCACCCAAGGAGAAACGGTCCAGGGGCGCGGGGCCCGAGAGCGAGGAGCTACCGGAAGCCAGCGCCCGAGGAGTGGCCGAACTCCCCCCGGCCGGAGATCTTGGCGAGGCGAAGCCCGAAGGCCAGATGGCGGTCGCCGGCGGCATTGCCAACCGGGCAAGGATTGCCGCCGAGCACGACGGTCCGCAAACGGTGGAAGAGTTTATCGCCGAAGGCGCCGGCGAACGCCAGCGCTTGCAGGCATCGGAATTGGCCAAAATGAAGATCTCTTCGATGGCCCAGCACAAGAACGAAATTTTGACCAAGCACATCTCCGATGAAGCGCTCAAGAATCCCGCCGTTGCCGCGCAAGTGGTGCGCAGTTGGCTACAGGAAGGGTAAGAGAAAACAATGGCCCGCGCCGATCAACGAATCCAAGTGCTTACCGGAGCCCGCAAGGCAGCGATCCTGCTGATTACGCTGGGCGAAGCGGTTGCCGGCCAAGTAATGAAGCATCTCGACGAAGACGAGGTGCAACGCATCGGCAAAGAGGTGGCACTTTCGCAGAAGATTACCGCCGAACAGGCCGAGGAGGTACTGGCCGAATACTACGAGATGTCGCTGGCGCACGACTACGTCATCCGCGGCGGCGTCGAATTCGCGCGCAACCTGCTCACCGAGGCCTACGGCAGCGAAAAGGGCAAGCGCATGTTGGACCGGATCTTGAAGCACCTGGGCGGCGAGAGTTTGAGCTTCGAGGCGCTGCAGAAAGCCGATCCGCAACAATTGGCCAAGTTCATCCACAGCGAACATCCGCAAACCATCGCCCTGATCCTGTCGCATTTGAATCCCCCGCAAGCGGCCGGATTACTGGGCTCTCTACCCGAACAGATTCGCGCCGACGTTTCGATGCGCATGGCGAACCTGGACCAGATCTCACCCGACATCATCGCCAAGATCGCGACCCTGATCGGCGCGAAATTGCGGGAACTGGGCGAAATGAGCCGCCAATCCACCGGCGGCATCCACGCCGTGGCCGAGATGTTCAACCGCATGGACTCGACCAGTTCGAAGCAACTGATGGACCGCATCGAAACCGACGACCCGACACTCGGCGAGACCATCCGCCACCTCATGTTTGTCTTTGAAGACATCATGCTGGTGGACCAGAACGGTCTCAAGGAACTGCTCTCGCGGGTGGACCGCAAGATCCTCACCGTGGCGCTGAAAGGGACCTCGGAAAAGCTGCGCGATCACTTCTTGTCAGCGATGTCGCAACGCGGCGCCGAGATGCTGAAGGAAGACATGGATTCACTCGGTCCCACCAAGATTAAGGACGTCGAGACGGCGCAGCAGCAGGTGATTGCCGTGGTGCGGCAACTCGAAGCCGAGGGCGTGGTGAATCTGAAGGGCGGCGGCGGAGATCAATATGTGGAGTAACGCTCTTGTCCGCTAGGAAGCTGCCGGCACGATTACATGCGGCGGGCACCGCGGCGAGCGATGCGGCGGCGACGTTAGTGTGGCGGCACCTGGGCGAAACTGAGCCGCCGGCGGGCTACGGCCATCCGTCGGGGCCCCCAAATCCAAAGCCAAATCCAGCGTTCGAGAGCGATGCCGAAGAGCTCGAGCGGATACTCGCCGAGGCCAGTGTCCGTGCCCAGGCGGCCGCCGCGCAAAGTTATAAAGACGGCTTCGCCCAAGGCCGCGTGGAGGGCGAGCTGCTGGTGCGCGCCGAAGTCGCGACACTGGTCGAGCGTTTGGCGCGCACGATCGCCGACCTCTCCGGCACCCGGGACGCCTTTCGCCGCGAGGCCGAAGAAGACGTGGTCCGGCTGTCGCTCGGCGTAGCGCGGCGGATCCTGCACCGGGAGCTCTCAATCGACCCGGACGCCCTGCTCGCCGTCGTCCGCGTGGCGCTAGGCAAGTTCGAAGCCCGCGAGTTGCACCGCATTCTGGTCAGCCCGCAGGACCAGCCGTCGCTCTCCTCCGCGCTCACTTCGCTCAAACTGCCTCGGCAGGTGGAAGTGGTCGGCGACCCCTCGCTCGAACGCGGCGCGGCGCTCTTTGAGACCGTGAAGGGCACGCTCGACGCCTCGGTCGACACGCAGCTTGACGAGATTGAGCGTGGGTTCCTGGATGTCCTCGGAAAGGATGGGCGGCGTGGCTAGTTCTCTCTTAGGCGCTTACTTCACGAAGCTGCAAGCGATGGAGACCACGCAGTGGCGCGGCCAAATAGCCGAGTTGGTCGGCTTGCTCGTCGAAAGCAATGGACCCGGCGGGGCGGTGGGCGACATCTGCGAAATCCAGTGCAGCGGTGGGGGCCGCAAACGGGCCCAGGTGGTGGGCTTTCGCGGCGGCCGCTTACTGCTGATGCCGATGGAAGAGACCGACGGCATCCAACTGGGCGACCGCGTGGTGCTGCGGGCGGAGGCGGCGCGGGCTACGGTGGGTCCGCAGCTCTTGGGGCGAACCATCGACGCCTTCGGCACGCCACTCGATGGCGGGCCCCCGATAGAAGGTGAAGCGAAATACGACCTTTACGCGCCCGCGCCGGGCCCCATGGAGCGCGAACCCATCTCGGAGCCGTTGCTTACCGGCATCCGCGCCATTGACTCTTTACTGCCCTGCGGCCGCGGCCAGCGGATCGGCATCTTCGGCGGCTCGGGCGTGGGCAAAAGTACCCTGCTCGGCACGATGGTGCGCCAAAGCTCGGCCGATGTAGCCGTCATTGCGCTCATCGGCGAGCGCAACCGCGAAGTGCGCGGCTTTATCGAACAGGAACTGGGCCCAGAAGGCATGCGCAAAAGCGTCGTGATCGTCGCCACCTCCGACCGTCCAGCGCCTTTGCGCATTCGCGCCGCGTTCCAGGCCTTGGCCGTCAGCGAGTACTTTCGCGACCAAGGCAAAGACGTCCTGCTGGTGATGGATTCGGTGACTCGCCTCGCGATGGCCCAGCGCGAAATCGGGCTCGCGGCCGGCGAACCGCCCAGCCAGAAGGGCTACACGCCTTCGGTCTTCAACCTCCTGCCCAAGATCTGCGAACGCGCCGGACGCGTGGCCAAGGGTTCCATCACCGGCTTCTTCACCGTCCTGGTCGAAGGCGACGACTTCAACGAGCCCATCTGCGACGCCGTACGCGGCATCCTCGATGGCCACATCATCCTCTCGCGCGCGCTGGGCTCGGCTGGGCACTATCCGGCCATCGACATCCTGAACTCGGTAAGCCGCTTGGCTTCGCAAATTGCCACGCCCGGCCAGAAGCGCGGGATGCAGGAGGTGCGCGAAGCGATGTCGGCCTACCAGCGCAGCGAGGACCTGATCAACCTGGGCGCGTACGCCTCCGGAGCCAACCCGCGGCTCGATCGCGCGGTGCAGTACCGTCACCAGATGCTCGACTTCCTCAAGCAACCGTCCGAGGAGGCGTCCACCCGCGAGGAAACCTTGGCCAAGCTTGAGTCCCTGGCAACGCTCTTGCAGGTATGACCAAGTTTCACTTCACTCTCCGCCGCGTCCTCGATTTCCGCCGCCTGCGGGCGGATGTCGCACGCAATGCGCTGGACCGCCTGCACGCCGAACGCCAGCAACTAGTCGCGCGCGAGCGCTCGCTCTACCAGGCGCGTCAGGACGAGGAAGAGGCCGTGCGTGAACCCGGCACCACCCTCACCAACACCCGGCTCGACGCGCTCGACCAAATGCAAGCCTACGTGGCCATCGCCCGCCAGCGCTTCGTCCAGGAGCACACGCAACTCGACGAGCGCATCCGCCAACAGAAGGCCGCCGTAATTGAGGCGGACCGGGAAGTAGGCTTACTCGAAAAACTCGAAGCCCGCCAGCGGGCCGACTGGCAAGTCCGCTTCGACAAGGAACTCGAAGAGTTGGCGGCGGACTCTTACCTGTCGCGCCTCCACCGGCGGTCCCACTCTCACTGATGCGGCTCGTCGGCAACGCAACGCCCTTGAGAGCCCGCCCGCGGCGGTGGGTCACGCTGGCCCCTCTAGGTGCGAGGCCCCCCGGGCAAGGTGAAATGAAATTGGGATCCTTCGCCGGGCGTAGATTCCACCCAGATTTTGCCTCGACAAATCTCCACGACCTTCTGGCAGATCGCGAGCCCCATCCCGGTGCCGGCATATTTCGTCGATGTCGCATGCAGGCGTTTGAACACCCCAAATACCTTGGCATGGAATTCCGGTGCAATGCCGATACCGTTATCGCTGACGATGAAATGCCAGTGGTCCTCTCCGCTGGAAACTGTGACATGGACTTTGGGCGCTTCATCGTCGCGGCGGTATTTAATGGCATTGCCAATCAGATTTTGCAGCAATTGCTCGATGTGTACTGCCGGCACGAATACTTCAGGGAGAACATCATGCGTCACCGTAGCGTCACTTTCCTGTACGGCCCGGCCCAAATTCTCCAACACTCGCGCGAATACGATTTCCATGTCTACGGGCGCGGCGTGGTTTTCGTCCGCACCCGAAACGATGGTGTACGCCAACAAGTCGGAGACCAGATGCGACATTCTCTGAGCGGCAGACACGATGGTCTGCATAAACACGTGGCCCTCTTCGTCAAGGTGGTGGCCATAACGCTCGCTCAGCAGTTGGGTGAACAGGGCGACACTGCGTAACGGCTCCTGCAGGTCATGCGATGCCGCAAAGGCGAACTGCTCGAGCGCGCTATTCGCTCTCCGTAGCTCCTCTTCGGACCGCTTCTGCTGGTCGATGTCAGTACAGGTCCCGATCCACTTTAAGGCGTTCCGGTCTTTATCCGCGATCAGTAAGGCGCGGCCGAGGTGCCAGCAATATTGCTGGTGACGCTGGTCCCACAATCGATATTCCGTGTGGAACTCTTCACCGCTCCCGATCGAACTGCGCCAATGCTCGTAACACCGTTCCGCATCTTCCGGATGCAGGATGTCAGCCCAATTGGAGATATCCCCATTCCGGCCCTCGCCAAACGCGGCAAAACTACGCCAGCGGGCGTTGTAGTAATCGATGGCACCGTCCAGGCCCGCGGTCCACACCATTTGGGGCATGGAATCGGCCAGTTGACGGAAGCGTTCATCGCTCCTCCGCAATTCCTGCTCGGCCGTCTTTCTTGCCGTGACGTCCAGATTGGTGAGGAAACTGTTGCGGGCCCCTCCGTCCGCCCCTCCGTCCGCCACTCCACGGACGAACCATTTGCTCTCGATCCACCGCTCGATACCGTCATCGCCAAGAATTTGGTAATCGAAGCTTGGCACGGGCGGACCCGGCGCGAATTCGCGGAGTGCCGCAGCCACCCGCGCGCGGTCGACTGGAGCCACATGGCTCAGAAACAGATCCTCGCCTTTCAGGAACCCAGCTTTGGGATCTTCCGGCCAGGTAAACCCCATGACGGCCAGAAAGTTATCAGCGGCCAGTAACTCATCGTTGCGGGCATCGATTTCAACGTAGGTCAGCTTGGCCGCATCGGCCGCGTCACGGAGCCTGATTTCGTGTGCCCGCAAAGCTTCGGTGCGCTCGTGAACCCGTTCTTCCAATCTTTCATTCAGCAGGCGGAGTGCCTCTTCAGCTTTTCGGCGCTGCGCTACTTCCTGTAGCAGGGCTCGATTCGCCTGCTCCACCTGCCGGGTTTTGCGGTGCAGATCGGCAAAGACGGCCACTTTCGAGCGGAGAACCGCCGCGTTTACCGGCTTGTGCAGATAGTCGACGGCCCCGGTCCCGTAGCCCTCCAGCTCGTGTTGGTCTTCGTTATAAAAGGCCGTTAGAAAGATAATCGGCACGCCCGCGGTGCGCTTGCGCGTTTTGATCAGCTTTGCCAGTTCAAAACCAGACATGCCAGGCATGCTGATATCGAGAATCAGCAGTGCGAACTCATCCGCAATCAGCGCCAGAAGCGCTTCGTCGGCGGAATTGGCGCGGACCAAACGGTAACCTGGCTCGTCCAGAACCGTCTCCAGAACCGTCAGATTATTCGGTTCGTCGTCGACGATCAGAATGTTGATTTGCGAGATGTCGGTTGTCATTGGCGCAGTGCGCGGCTCCTCTGTAAAGAAATCTCCCACCTGATCTCCCGATGCTTCGGATGCTCCCGTCAATCGCATGGTGGGGCTCATCGGAATAACCACACCCGCATGAGCGATAGCAACTGATCCGTGTTGACCGGTTTCGCGATATAGTCGCTGGCGCCCGCGTCGAGACATTTCTCCCGATCGCCCTTCATCGCTTTGGCCGTGAGGGCAATGATCGGCAGCATCCGGAACTCCGGCAATTGCCGAATCTGCCGCGTGGTTTCATAACCATCCATATCGGGCATCATGATGTCCATCAGCACCATGCTGAGGCCGGGGTTGGCGCGCATGACGTCGATTGCAGACTGCCCGCTGGTGACACTCAGCACATTCATCTCGTGGTTTTCGAGCAGCGACGTGAGTGCAAAGATGTTGCGTGCGTCGTCGTCCACCACCAGGATCTTTCGGCCTTTCAATACTTCATTGGAGCCATGCAGCCGCTCCAGCATCTTCTGCTTTTCAGGCGGCAACTCGGTCACTACGCGATGGAGGAACAATGCCGTTTCGTCCAAAAGACGTTCCGGAGACTGAACGTCCTTCAGCACCACGCTCTTGGCCATTGCCTGGAGCCGGTTCTGCTCGTCCTCGGTGAGATCCGTGCCGGTGAACACGACCACCGGCAGGTCGGTGAGTGCCGGCTCGGCACGCAATTTTTCCAGCAGTTCAAAGCCGCTCATGTCGGGCAGCCGCAGATCGAGCACGACGCAGTCAAACGTGCCGCCGATCATAGCTTCCATCGCCTCTCTGCCGCTGCCGACCGCGACCAGCTGGATATCCTGGTAGCCAAGAAGGTTTACGATGAACTGGCGCTCGATCGCGTTGTCCTCCACGATTAGGAGCCGCTTCGTACGGGGGGCGGTGAAATCTTTGATCTTGTCGAGGGCCAGCTCAATTCCGTCCGTGGTGGGTGCCTTTATCACGTAGGAGAACGCGCCATGCGCCAGGCCGTGCCGCCGTTCCTCTTCCATGGTTACGATCTGCACCGGTATATGGCGCAGGGTTGGATCGAGTTTCAACTCGTTCAGCACGGTCCAGCCCATCATGTCCGGCAGGAAGATATCGAGCGAAATCGCGGAAGGCCGGAATTGCCGCGCCAGGGAAAGACCCAGCGCTCCCTTCATCGCCACAATCCCCTTGAACCCTTTGTCTCTCGCCAGACCCAGCAGGATGCGGGCATAGTGCGGGTCGTCTTCCACGATGAGCAGAACTGTATCGTTCTCCTCAATCACGTTGCGATCGTCTTCGATATGCTCTTCCCGCGGGCTGGGCAGCGCCGCCATCGTATTCGCTCGCGGGTGCGCGGCGGTAAAGCTTCTGAACGGCGACGTCCGGGCATTGTCCGGGCCGGCATAAAGAATTGGCAGAAAGAGCGTGAACGTACTTCCTTTTCCGTGAACGCTGGCGAGCCGGATTTCGCCCCCCAGCAATACCGCCAGTTCACGGCTGATCGCCAGACCCAGACCCGTGCCGCCGTACTTGCGGGAGGTTCCCGCATCGGCCTGCTGGAACGCTTCGAAGATCAAACGTTGCTTTTCCGGCGCCACGCCGATACCGGTATCGGTAACCGCGAACGCAACTACCTGCTGCGCCAGACTGAGCAGCGGATGATCCGGGCTCCAGCCCTCTGTCGCGAGGCTGACCCGCACTTCTACCTGACCGTGCGTCGTAAACTTGACCGCGTTCGACAGCAGGTTTTTCAGAATCTGCTGCAGCCGCTTCGGATCGCTCGCCATGGAGCGGGGCAGGCCTGCGTTGAAGAGCAGGTGAAGCGGAAGATTTTTCGCCTCCGCCACATGCCGGAAGTTGCGGTCGATATTGTCCCGCAGCGCGCCGAAGCCGATGTCTTCCACGTCCACCGTAACGGTTCCCGACTCGATTTTCGAAAGATCGAGAATGTCGTTAATCAGGTTGAGCAGATCCGAACCGGACGAGTTGATGTTGCGGGAAAATTCCACCTGCTTCGTCGTCAGGTTCATGGCGGAGTTCTCCGCCAGTTGCTGGCTCAGAATCAGAATCGAGTTGAGCGGAGTGCGCAACTCGTGAGACATGTTTGCCAGGAACTCTGACTTGTACTTCGAGGTAAGCGCCAACTCCGCGGCCTTCTCCTCCAGCGCGCGGCGGGCCTGCTCCACCTCGGCATTCTTACGTTCCACCTCGGCATTCTGCTCGGCCAGCATTCTCGCTTTGGTGCCCAGTTCCTCGTTCGATTGTTGCAACTCGCTCTGGCGGGACTGGAGTTCCACCGTCAGTTGTTGCGACTGCGTCAACAAACCTTCCGTACGCATCGTGGCTTCAATTGTGTTGAACACCGCGCCGATACCCTGGGTGAGCAAGTCGAGAAACGCGAGTGACCCCACATTGAAACTCTGCAGGGTGGCCAGTTCCACGACGGCCTTGGTCTGCCCCTCGAATAGCACCGGCAGGACAATGATGCTGACCTGCTTGGCCTTCCCGAGGCTGGAAGCGATTTTCACGAAGTCCGGAGGAACATTCGTCAACAGGATTCGCTTCTTTTCCACCGCGCACTGACCGATCAGCCCTTCGCCGATCTCGATTCTGCGGTTCAGCGGCGTCTTTCCGCTGTGCGCATAGGTCGATAGCAATCTCAATTCGCTACCTTCGTCCGTTGCCGCCAGATGGTAAATCGTTCCCTGGTGCGCGTTCACCAGCGGCGCCAGCTCCGACAGCAGCATCTGGCCCACGGTGTTCAACTCTCGCTGACCCTGCAGCATGCCTGTAAACTTGGCGAGGTTGGTTTTTACCCAGTCCTGCTCCCGGTTGGTTTCGGTGGTTTCGCGCAGGTTCGAGATCATCGTGTTGATGTTGTCTTTCATCTCGGCCACTTCGCCGCGCGTCTCCACCTGGATGGAGCGCGTGAGATCGCCCTTGGTAACGGCCGTAGCCACTTCGGCAATCGCGCGCACCTGGGTCGTCAGATTGGCGGCCAGCAGATTCACGTTGCCGGTAAGATCCTTCCACGTGCCCGCAGCGCCGGGAACGTTCGCCTGGCCACCCAGCCGCCCATCGACGCCCACTTCGCGCGCCACGTTCGTCACCTGGTCGGCGAACGTCGCCAAAGTCACCGTCATGTTATTGATCGTGTCGGCGAGCGCCGCCACCTCACCCTTGGCCTGCACCGTGAGCCGTTGCGTCAGGTCGCCGTTGGCCACGGCCGTCACCACTTTGACGATTCCGCGCACCTGATCCGTCAGGTTCGACGCCATGAAGTTCACGTTATCCGTCAGATCTTTCCACGTGCCGCCCACGCCGGGCACCACCGCCTGGCCACCGAGTTTGCCTTCCGTGCCCACCTCGCGCGCCACGCGCGTCACTTCGCCCGCGAAGGAGTTCAGCTGATCCACCATCGTGTTGATGGTGTTCGTCAGTTCGAGAATCTCGCCCTTCACGTCCGCGGTGATTTTGCGGTTGAGATCGCCGCGGGCCACCGCCGTCGTCACTTCCGCGATGTTTCGCACCTGGGCTGTGAGGTTCGCGCCCATCGTGTTTACCGAATCGGTAAGATCTTTCCACGTGCCCGCCACCCCGGGCACCACCGCCTGTCCACCGAGTCTGCCTTCGGTACCGACTTCGCGCGCCACTCGCGTCACTTCCGAAGCGAAAGATCTTAACTGCTCCACCATCGTGTTGACGGTTTCTTTCAGCTGCAGAATTTCGCCTCGTACGTCAGCGGTGATCTTCTTCGAAAGATCGCCATTGGCTACGGCTAATGTCACGTCCGCGATGTTCCGCACCTGACCCGTCAGGTTTGTAGCCATCGTGTTGACGTTGTCGGTTTGATCCTTCCACGTGCCTGCCACGCCCATCACGGTCGCCTGGCCTCCGAGTTTGCCTTCCGT
>JBBQQS010000081.1:0-13788 GCA_038215525.1 Bryobacterales bacterium | reverse complement strand
CTCAAGACCGGCAGCGCTTACTACGCGCCCGCCGCGGCCACCGTCGAGATGGTGGAATCCATCTTGAAAGACAAGAAGAAAGTGCTCCCCTGCGCCGCTTTGCTGGAAGGTGAATATGGCGTGAAAGGCCTGTTTGTCGGTGTGCCGGTGAAGCTGGGCGCGCGCGGCATTGAGCAGATCTATGAGCTGAAGCTGACCGCTGACGAAGCGGCCGCGCTCCAGAAGAGCGCCGCGGCGGTGGAGGAATTGGTCGGCATCATCAAGCAAAAGATGGGCTAGGCGCTTCCGCATAAAAATTAGTGGTCATCCGGGGCCAACTGTCTTGTCTTTGGCCCCGGCATTTTGTAGTCTAAATGTTCAACGCTCGATCCTGATGGAGGGATTTACAGTGGACGAAAACATGGTAAAAATCGTGTGCGGCGGCCTCGCCGTACTGTGCGTAGTGATCATCATCATGCGCCGCAAAGGCACCAAGAAGCCAGTTGACGGCGACGACTTTTAAACCCGTTACCGCATGAAGTTAGCCAAAGCCGCTGTAGCCCGCGAGCCAGAGAAGCCGCGCCTGGACGAACGCTATTGTGCCTATAAACTCAGCATCAAGCCCTCCCGCATTCACCGCTGGGGCTTGTTTGCCGAACAGGATATCCCGAAACGCCGCAAGGTGATTGAGTATCGCGGCGAGCGCATCAGCCGCCGTGAGACCAAGCGCCGAGCCGATGAGCGGCCGTTGCACTATATCTTCACGCTCGACAAGTACTGGTGCCTCGACGGCGCCGTCGGCGGCAGCGGTGCCGAGTATATCAACCACTCCTGCGAGCCCAACGTCTGGACCCTGATCGCCAAAGGCCATATCCTCTACATGGCCCTGCGCGATCTCAAAAAGGGCGAAGAGCTCTTCGTCGACTACCACTTCGGCGCCGACGTCGAAATCGTCCCGTGCAAGTGCGGTGCCAAGAGCTGCCGCGGCACCATCAACGACAAGCCGGAATAGCGCGATGCTGACCGCCCTGCTACTCGCCACGCTGCTCGCCGAAGACCCCATCCGCCTGATCGTGCAAGGCGACGACATGGGCGCCGCGCACTCGATCAACGAAGGCACCATTCAGGCCTATCGTCAAGGCATCATGCGCTCGACGAACATCATCGTCCCCGGCCCGTGGATGCTGGAGGCGGCCAAACTGCTGGCCGAAAATCCCGAGCTCGAAGTCGGGATTCACTTGGCGCTCACCAGCGAATGGTCGCTGGTGAAGTGGGGCCCGCTGACTGCCGCGCCCAGCCTCACCGACGCCAACGGTTACTTCTACCCGATGGTGCAGGCGAATCCGCGTTTCCCGAAGGGGCAGAGCCTGCTGGAATCGGGCCCGAAGCTCGACGAGGTGGAGCGCGAACTGCGGGCGCAGATTGAACTCGGGAAGAAGCTCGTCCCCCGCGTCTCCTACATCACCACCCACATGGGTTTCGCCAGCCCCTTCCCCGAAATTCAGGCCGTGCTGAAAAAGCTAGCCGCCGAGTATCGTTTACTGCTGCCCGGCGAAGCCGTAAAACGGCTGGCGGGCATTTACACCTCCACCGACTCGGGAGACGTCCGCGCCGATAAGATCGCCGCCAAGCTTGAGACCCTCACCCCCGGCACTTGGCTGCTGCTCGACCACGCCGCCCTCGATACTCCCGAGATGCGCGCCATCCACCACCCGGGCTACGAAAACGTCGCCACGGACCGGGCAGCGGTGGTCACGGCCTGGTCAAGCGAGAAGGTTAAGGAAGTGATCGGCCGACGCCAGATCGAGTTGGTCGGCAATGTCCAATAGCTACGGCAAGCGCGCGATGTCTTCGGGGTCGAGTTCGAGCTTGTCGCCAATCAACTGACGGCCGGAAAGCGCATGACGGAAGACTCCGGCTTTGCTATGTTCCGTGCACTTGCCTACCATGTGCACAATCTCGTGGGCCATCACGCGGGCCAGCGCCCGGCCCAGCAGGCGATCCCGGTCGAAGAGTTGGGCACCCATGGCCCGCTGGACGGAGCGAGCGATGTGGTCGCAGGCAACTTCGCTGAAGGGCAGAATGCGTCCGTCGACGGTATGGGTGAAAGCAAAAGGTCCGCGTTCGTCCATCAGCGGCGCCAGATTCTGCATCTTGCAGGTACCCTTCAGCTTCACCAGGACGACGTCGTTGTACGTCTCGTTAGCGACTGCGTCTTGCCGGAGGCGGACGTCGACGTTCAGATTGGTGGGCTTGAAGACTTTGGCCAATTCTTTGCGCATCTCAACGAGCGTACGCTGGGAGTGTTGCTGTTCAATATCGAGCAGAACCGTCAGGTTCAGCGCGAAGGCGGGCATGGCGGCAAGGCCAGCAGCGAGCAGAAAAGTACGCATTGGACATCTCGACCTAGAGATTATTTCTATCGGCCTCATAACGAGAAGGCCACTACGAGCGATTATATACAGAACATCTCGTCCGTTGTAAGGCCTTTCTTGACTTCAGCGTAATTTTTCTTCAGCGTTTACACTAACAGTTTCGATGACTGAACCTTCCACCCCGCTAATGCGCCAGTATCATGCCCTCAAGCAGCAGGTGCCGCGCGCCCTGTTGATGTTTCGCCTGGGCGATTTCTACGAGCTTTTTTTCGAAGACGCAGTGGTGGCGGCGCGGGAGCTCGAAATCACTCTAACTGCCAGAAACAAAGAGAAAGGCGAGCCCGTGCCCATGTGCGGAGTTCCCTATCACTCGGCCGATGGCTATATCGCCCGGCTGATCCAAAAAGGGCACCGCGTGGCCGTCTGCGAGCAGATGGAGGAGGCCAGCGCCGGCAAAAAGCTGGTGCGGCGGGAGATCACCCGCATCGTAACGCCCGGCACGGCGACCGAGGCGAACTTATTACGGTCTCACGAGAATAATTTCCTTGCGGCAGTAAATCGCCACGGCGGGCGTTGCGGGGTGGGCTTGGTAGACGTGTCCACCGGCGAATTCCGGGTGACTGAAGTGGACGAAACCGAGGCCGCCGGGACGCTCGAAACCCTCGGCGTGCGGGAAGTCTTGCTCGCCCCGGGCGGGAGTGGGTTAACCGGCGTGCGCACCGAGATCGACGCCTGGATCTTCGCCGCCGACTATGGTGAGCGGTTGCTGAAGGAGCATTTCCAACTGTTGTCGCTCGATGGGTGCGGCTTTGGCGACCGGCCCCTAGCCATCGGTGCGGCCGGGGCGGTGCTCCATTACCTTCGGGATACCCAGCGAACGGCCCTCGAGCACTTGGAGCGGCCGGCGTGGTTTGAACGCAGCGAGAACATGATCCTCGATAGCGTCACCGTGCGCAACCTGGAGTTGCTCGACCCCATGTTTGCCGGCGAGAGCCGCGAATCCACTTTGGTGGACGTGCTGGACCTGACCAAGACCGGCATGGGCGGCCGTCTGCTGCGGCGGCGGCTGTTGCAGCCAGCCATCCGCGAAGCCGAAATCACCGAACGCCTAGACGCCGTCGAGGCACTCGCCCGGGACACCATCGTCCGCGCCGGAGTACGTGAGGGGTTGAGCCAGGTGCTCGATCTTGAGCGGCTACTGGCCAAGACCACCTTGGGCTCGGTGAATGCGCGGGAGTTGTATGCCTTGGGGAAGTCGCTCGATAGCGTACCCTTAGTGGCCGACCGCTTGCGGGCGATGACAGCCAGTGGGTTGATGCGGATGCGGGAGCAACTGGACCCCGTGCCGGTAGCACGCGATGCCATTCTGGCCGCGATCAACGAGCAGCCGCCAGTGAATCTGGCCGACGGCGGCACCGTCCGGGCGGGTTACAACGCCGAACTCGATGCCTTGCGGGATATTGAGCGCAATGGGCAGCAGTATGTCGCGGCGATTGAAGCTCGCGAGCGGCAGCGGACCGGTATTCAAAGCCTGAAGGTGCGCTTCAATAACGTTTTCGGCTATTACATTGAAATATCGAAGGCCAACTTACAATTAGCGCCCGCGAATTACGAGCGCAAACAGACCCTCGTCAACGCGGAGCGATTTACCACACCGGAACTGAAAGAACTGGAGGTGAAGATCCTGGAGGCCGGGGAGCAGATCCTCACCCTGGAACGGGGGATCTTCGAAACCCTGCGGCAGGTTACCGCCGCTGCCGCGGTGGCGATCAAAGCGACTGCCGGCGCGGTGGCGGAAGTAGACCTCACGGCCGCCTTGGCCGAAGTGGCGGTTACCCGGCGCTACACGCGCCCCCGATTCTCGCAAACCGGCGAGTTCCGCGTCACCGGCGGGCGGCACCCGGTGATCGAACGGCTGGTGGAGCGGGAGGCCCAGCGCTTTATTGCCAATGACACTTACTTGGACCGGAAGCAATTCTTAGCCGTGATTACGGGGCCGAATATGGGCGGTAAGTCGACTTACTTGCGGCAAACGGCGCTGATCGCGATCCTGGCGCAGATGGGTTCGTTTGTGCCAGCCGATGAAGCACTGTTGCCGATGGTGGACCGGGTGTTTACGCGGATTGGCGCGGCGGATAACCTGGCGCGTGGACGGTCAACGTTTATGGTGGAGATGACCGAGACCGCGCTGATTCTGAACACGGCGACGTCGAAGAGTCTCATTATCCTCGACGAGATCGGGCGGGGCACCGCGACTTACGATGGCTTGTCGCTCGCCTGGGCGATCTTGGAACACATTCATGAGCACTTACGCGCTTACACCTTATTTGCCACGCACTATCATGAATTGACGGAGTTAGCCGGGACACTGACCGGCATTCGGAACTTACATGTGTCGGTGAAAGAGAGCGGCGACCAGATCCTGTTTCTGCGCCGCGTGGAGCCGGGTGCGGCCGACCGGAGTTACGGCATTGAAGTGGCGCGGTTGGCGGCGTTGCCGGCGCGGGTGATTGAGCGGGCACGCGAGATTTTGTTGATTCATGAGAGTACCGAGCAAACGGCGACGGCGGAATTGGCGCCACGGTCTGCCCGGCAAGCGCCAATGCAGATTCGGTTGTTTGAACCGGTAAACCACGACCTGGCGGCGCGGATCCGCGGTTTGAAACTCGACGAGTTGCGCCCGATTGAAGCCTTGCAGTTGTTGGCCGAGTTACAGAAGGAGTTGCAGTGATGCTCGTGGCGGGAATTATGTCGGGGACATCGCTAAACGGAATCGATGTCGCCATCGTTGAGTTATCGGGGAGCGGTTGGCGATTGAAAGTGCGGCCCGTGGCGTTTGCTACGGAAGCCTACCCGAAGGCGGTGCGCGCCGCTTTGCTCGCGGTGTCGAATACTACCTGCCACACCGGCGAGTTTGCTCGGTTAAATGTACTACTGGCGGAATTGTATGCCGAGGCGGTGCAAAAGCTCTGCGCGAAGGAAGGCATTCCGAAACTCGACTTAGTGGGTTGCCATGGGCAGACCATCTTCCACCAGGGCGCACCCGCCAAGTATCTGGGCCACCGCATCGCGGCTACTTTGCAGATTGGGGATGGTTGCCACTTAGCGGAACGGCTGGGCGTGCCGGTGATCGCGGACTTCCGGCAGCGCGACATGGCAGCGGGAGGCAACGGGGCACCGCTCGCGCCTTACTTCGACTACTTAGTCTTCCGGCACCCCAAACGCGGTCGCGTCTTACTGAATTTGGGTGGCATCGGAAACCTCACCGCGATTCCACCGCGGGCCGCGCCGGAGGAAGTAACGGCCTTTGACACAGGGCCTGGGAATATGGTGATCGACCAGTTAGTGACGCGCCACACCAAGGGCAAGTTACTCTATGACCGCGATGCGAAACTGGCTCGCCAAGGCCATGCCCACTTAGATATAGTGGACAAGTTACTGCGCGACAAATTCTACCGGCAATCGCCGCCGAAGAGCGCGGGGCGAGAACAGTATGGCGTAGAGTTCGTCGAGCGGCTGCTCGCGACTGGACTCCCTCTGCTGGACCTGATCGCAACCGCCACCGCTTTTACCGCGGCCTCGGTCGCGGCACAGATCGACCGCTTCGTTCGCCCGCGCATGCCGGTGAACGACTTAGTGGTCGGCGGCGGCGGGGCCAGGAACCCCTTGCTGATGGCTTATCTCGAAGGCTTCTTACCCGGAACGAAGTTACAGACAACTGCTGACTTTGGTTTCGAGGCCGATGCCAAAGAGGCGATCTTCTTCGCGGTGCTGGCCTATGAGCGTTGGTATGGCCGTGGGAACAACTTGCCCTCCGCAACTGGAGCACGGCGAAGCGTTTCGATGGGGAAAGTGAGTCGCTAACAGCGAACTCCCTTACGGCAGAGAGTAAGCAATCACGGCTCCGCCCAACTTACTCCCATCCACTTTGCCATGCCCGCCGGCGCACACCACCACGTAGCGTTTGCCTTCCCATAAGTAAGTTCCAGGCACGGAGTGGGCGGAGAAAGGAAGGTCCGCTTGCCACAATTTCCGGCCATCGTCGGCAGCGTAAGCGCGGAGTTTCGTTTCGAAGATCGTGCCGCCAAAGAAGACCAATCCATTCACCGCCAGCGGACCGCCCAGGCTGGGTAACATGGGCGCCTCCCAGCGGACTTTCCCCGTAGCGACGTCAATGGCAGCGAGCGCGCCCCACGGCTCCTGATTGCAGGGCTTCCCTTCCGGATCGAGGAACGTCTTGCGAGACATGGCGAACGGCGCGCCCTTCTGCATGGCATATTCCTGCCCCCAGCGCTCGCCGGTTTCGCCGTGTCCCGCCGCGTCATAAGCCGCCCGGGGAATCAGCCGCACCGCGGTGGCCAGCCGATTGGCGGCGACAAAAAGCAGCCCCCGCTGTTTGTCGTAGGAGCCACTGCCCCAATTAGCGCCGCCGACGTTGCCGGGAAAGAGCAGGGTGCCTGGGAGACTGGGCGGCGTGAAGATGCCGTCATAGCGGAGTTTGCGGAACTCGGCTTCGCACCAGCCGGGGCGGGGGGTGAATTTCTGGAGCGTGAAGACGCCGTCTTTCGCCGGGAAGGGCTGGGTGGGCGAGGCTTTTTCACCCTCCAGATTCGAGCTGGCGACGGGGCGCTCTTCGACGGGTAGAAGGGGCGGCCGGTGAGCCGATGGAGCGCGAAGTAGTGGCCGGTTTTGGTAAGCACGCCGATGGCGGGACGGCCTTTGATTTCGATTAATACGGGGCGGGAGACGACATCGTAGTCCCAAAGATCGTGGTGCACGACTTGGAAGCTCCAGCGTTGCTTTCCGCTGGAAGCCTGGAGCGCGGTGACGGAGTTGGCGTGGCGGTTATCGCCGGGTCGAAGGCCGCCGTAGAAGTCGGGCGAGGCGCTGCCGGTGGGAATGAAAACGAGGTCGCGCGCGGGGCGACGGCCAGGGGCGCCCAGGCGTTAGCGGCGCCGGTTTGGCCTATTGGAGTGGGGTCCCAGGTCCACAGCGCTTTGCCGGTGCGGGTATCGAAGGCGCGCACCGTGCCGCGCTCCATCACGGCGCGGCCATTGTCGCCGATGGCGGCATGCCCCGTCGCGGGGGCCTGGGCGTGGGTGTCGAAGCGCCAAGCCTCTTTCAGTTGCGGCGCGTTGGCGGGCGAGAGGTCCGCGGCGGCTAGGGGGAGCGTGCAGAAGAGGGCAAACTCACGCAGGGTCATGCCCCATGTTATCCTCCGCCCAATGGGAATCGTCAGCCGCCGTTTGTTTCTTGCTTCCTCCGCGAGCGCCTTAGCCGCGCAGGATCCATCCAGTGTGGTGTCCATTGCCGATGCCGCCGCACGGCTTCGGGCGCGCAGCGTCACTTCGGTGCAACTGACCGAGGCGTGCCTCAACCGCATGGCAGTCTACAACCCCAAGCTGAATGCCTTCATCACGGTGATGAAGGCCCAGGCGATGGCGATGGCGCGACAGGCCGATATGGAGATTCGCGCCGGGAAGCTGCGCGGGCCGCTGCACGGGATTCCGATTGCCTTGAAAGACAACATCGACACGGCAGGCGTGCGAACGACCGGGGCGAGTGCCGTCTATGATTCGCGCGTGCCCGACGAAGACGCCGACGTGACGCGGCGGCTGCTGGCGGCGGGTGCGGTGATCGTAGGCAAGACTAATCTGCACGAGTTTGCCAACGGCGGCACGTCGGCAATTAGTTACTTTGGGCCGGTGCGGAACCCCTGGGCGCTGGACCGTCATCCGGGCGGCTCTTCAGGCGGCTCGGGCGCGGCGGTGGCGGCGGAGATGTGCCTGGGGGCGCTGGGCACGGATACTGGCGGGTCGATCCGTACGCCAGCGTCCTTGTGCGGCATTACGGGTCTGAAGCCGACGCACGGGTTGGTGTCGATTCGCGGGATCATTCCGCTGGTGTGGACCCTGGATCATTGCGGGCCGATGACGCACACGGCCGAGGACGCGGCATTGATGCTGCAAGTGCTGGCCGGCTACGACAAGCTCGACGTGCACTCCATCGAGCGCGCGATTCCGGATTACCTGGCGGAGATGAAGAAGCCGGTGCGCGATCTGCGGCTGGGCGTGCTGCGGGTGCCGTTCTACGATCACGTGGAGGCCGACGTGCTGGGCGCGGTGGAAGCGGCGATTGAGGTTGTGGCTGCGATGACGAAGGGACAGAAGGACGTGGTGCTGCCGTCGCTGCGCGGGACGCAGACGCCCGGCGAAATGTACGCCTATCACGAGGAGAATTACAAGGCGGGGGCGGGGCGGTACCAGTTGTCGACGCGGCGGAATTTGGCGCGCGGGGCGGAGGCGAAGGCGTTTGAGTATGTGAAGGGCTGGCGGCAGTTGATGATGTTGCGCCGGACGATCGGCGATTGGTTCGATAAGAATGAAGTGGATTTGGTACTGCTGCCGACGATGCGGCGCGCGCCCCGGACGGTGGACGATACGATCAAGCGGACGGAGAGCGAAAAGCCCATGAATCCGGAGTTGGCGAATACGGCGGAGTTTAATATCTTGGGCATTCCGGCGATCACGGTGCCTTGCGGATTCAATGCTAAGGGCGTGCCGGTGGGGCTGATGATGGCGGGGCGGCCCTGGGCGGAGGGGCAGGTGTTGGCGATGGCGCATGCGTATCAAAGGTCGACGGACTGGCATACGAAGCGTCCGCGCTTGACGCCGGAGATGGCGGTGCCCGCGCTGAAAGTGGAGGCGGAGGAGAAGCCGAAGGCGGAGTGAGCGTGGGCGAAGCTGATCTGCCTGCTGGCGGCTACTGGGCTAAGAGCCGAGGTGGACGGACTGGCACACCAAAGCGTCGGCGGCTGACACCGGAGATGGTGCTGCTGGCGTGGGATTTCTCTACGGGCAAGGGCGGAGAAATGGATATTGCGGTTAAGATTATTTTTTTCAAGGGTTTACCCGGAAACCCAGGGATGCGCGTGGATGCCCCCGTAGAGGGGATAAATACTTTAGTTTGTTGAGCTTATGAATAGAGTGTGCGAGTGTGAAAAGGGCCGAAGGAGGGAGGCAGCTCGGAGCGGGCCGCTGCCCTGCTTCTAATAGCCTTTGCCGGTTACTCCTTAGCCGCAATCCCTAGGGTCTTCATTTTGCGATAGAGGTTACTGCGCTCGAGACCTAACTGCTCCGCGGCGCGCGTGACATTGCCCTTCGTCTCCTCCAGCTTGCGCAGAATAAACTCGCGCTCTGCATTTTCGCGGACCTCCTGCAAACTCTCGAAACGCTCCGGCGCGGCGCGGCGGGGGGCGGGGGAGTGGAGGGGGATGTTGCGGGCGTCGATGCGGCTTTGGGGGTTCAGGATGACAATCCGCTCCATCACATTCTTCAGTTCGCGGACGTTGCCCGGCCAGTGATAGTCGGCGAGGGAGGCGTAGGCTTCGGGGGTAAGCTCCTTGGGCTTGCGGCCGTAGCTTTTAGTGAAGGCACGGAGGAAATAGTCGGCCAGTAAGGGGATGTCCTGCTGACGGTCGCGCAACGGGGGGACGTGGAAGGGAATCACGTTCAGCCGGTAGAACAGATCCTCGCGAAAGTTTCCGCGTTCGATCTCATGTTCGAGGTTTTTGTTGGTGCTGGCGACGACGCGGACGTCGACTTGGGTGCTTTCGTCCGCGCCCAAGGCCGCGAAGCGCTGTTCATCGAGGGCGCGGAGGACCTTGGCTTGAGTGCGGAGGCTCATGTCGGCGACTTCGTCCAAGAACAAAGTGCCGCCGTCGGCGCGTTCGAATTTGCCGATCTTATCTTCCGGCGCTCCGCTGAAGCTGCCTTTGCGATGGCCGAAGAGTTCGCTTTCGATCAAGTCCTCGGGGATGGCGGCGCAGTTCACTTCGACGAACGGGTTGCGCGCGCGGGGGCTGACGGCATGGATGGCGTGGGCCACCAACTCCTTACCCACGCCGCTTTCGCCGTAGATGAGCACGCGACCATTAGTGCCGGCCATCAGGGCGAGTTGCTGCCGCAGGGCCTTCATCGGCACGCTGTCGCCGATAATCTGATGCTGGTCATGATCCTGGAGGCGATTCACCTCCTGCTCAAGCCGGCGATGCTCAATCGCGTTCTTGACGGCTATATTCACCTTGTCGATGGTGAGCGGCTTCTCGAGAAAATCGTACGCGCCCAGCTTCGTCGCGCGGACAGCGGTTTCGATATTGCCGTGGCCGGAGATCATGACGACGGGGGGGCGGCTGGCGAGGGGCAGGCCTTGGATTTGCTCGAGCACGGCGAGGCCATCGAGGCCGGGGAGCCAGATGTCGAGCAGCACCAGGTCATAGGCGTGACGCCCGAGTTCGGCGAGGCACTCTTCGCCGGAGGGGAGGCCGGTGACGAAATGCCCTTCGTCCTCGAGCACCGCGCCCAGGGTCTGGCGGATGGCGGGTTCGTCGTCGACGATCAGGATGCGGGCACGTTTCACTGAGATAGGGGGGTCCTTTAAACGAGCGCCAGTTCCACGGCGGCGACAGGGAATTCGATGATGAAGCGGGCGCCGGCAGGGTGATTGTCCTCGACGCGGATGGTGGCGCCGTGCTCGAGCAGGACGTGATTGACGATGGAAAGGCCCAAGCCGGTGCCACGATCCTTGGTGGAAAAGTAAGGCAGGAAGAGCTTTTCGCGATCCGCGGGGGAGATGCCGCAGCCGGTGTCGCTGATAATCAGCTCGACGGCCTCGGGCGAGGCGCTGGCGGTGGTGACGAGGAGGCGGCGGAGGGGCAGGTCCTGCATGGCCTCGGCGGCGTTGTCGACCAGGTTGACGACGACGCGCTTTACCTGCTCGGCGTCCAGCGACAGGGCAGGCAGGCCGGGGGCGAGGTCCTTCACGACCTCGATACCGGCGAGCCGCCCTTGGAAGACGGCGAGGCCATGGTCGACGATTTCGTTCAAGTCCGCGGGGCGTCGCTGGGCGGTGGGGAATCGGGCGAATTGCGAGAACTCGTCCACCAGCGTGCGCACGCTCTCCACTTCGCTGGCGATCACGCTCGAACACTCGCGCAGGACGCGCTGGAGCTCGGGCGGGGCTGGGTGGCGCTCGAGTTGGCGGGCGATGCGTTCGGCGGAGAGGGCGATGGGGGTGAGCGGATTCTTGATCTCGTGCGCGACGCGGCGGGCCACTTCGCGCCATGCGGCGGTGCGCTGCGCTTGCAGCAGTTCGCTGGTGTCTTCAATCACCAGGACGTAGCCGTGCTGATGGGAGGCTTCGAGCGCCGTCACCGTAACGCCCAAATGCAGCGTGCGGCCGTCGCGCGTCATTTCAAGCTGCCGCGTGGCGAGCCCCGTGCGGCTGGCGCGCTTCATCAAGTAGCGGATTTCGGCGGCGTCTTCGGGGGAGAAGAGGTCCTCCAGCATTACCGCTTGCGCGACTCGTTCGGCGGGGAAGATTTGCTTCAAAGCTGGATTGACGCGGAGCAGCTTGCCTTCCGGCGAGAGAGAAATCACGCCCGTGGGAATGCTTTCGAGAATGGCTTCGGTGAAGCGGCGGCGGCGTTCGAGCTCGCGGTCGTTGGCTTCGAGGGCTTGGGTCATTTCGTTGAAGGCGCGGACGAGGGTGGCGAGTTCGTCCATGGCCTTCACGCTCACCCGATAGGCCAGGTTGCCGGCGCGCACCTGCTGCGCGCCTTCGAGCAAAGCGGAAATCGGCATGCTGAGGTGGCGGGCCAGCAATAAGGCGACCCAGGTGGCGAAGAAGAGGATGAAGAGGGTGATGAGCAGCAGGAGGAGGATGTAGAAGTCGCGGAACTCGCGGCGATGCAGCGCCAGGTCGTTGTACTGTTTCACCGCGGCGCTGATTTCGGCTTCGGTCTGCCTCAGGTCCATGGCCAGGCGCGACTCCAGCACCAGCTTCCGGCCCTGATCGATCACGTAGGTGCTCGAAATGGAGTCCCGCGCTTTGGGTTGGCTTTCGCAGAGCGCAACGCGTTCGTTGCCGGTGTCGATCCAGGCGGCGTCCACTTGGAGTTCGCGGCAGATGGCGCCGTCGAAGGCGGTCGACGTCGTGGCGAGCTTGAGGGCGCCGTATTTGGCGAGGACGTCGAGCCGGCGTTGGGACTCCTGACGGATGCCGACGCCAATGTCGATCAAGTTTTCCCGCACCGTCATCGCGGGGCGGGAGAACCATTTGTCGAGGTTGCGGTTCAGTACCTGAATGCTGAAGAGGACCAGGAAAACGACGGGCAGAAAGCTGAGGGCGAGCGCGCCGACGACCAGTTTAGTGCGCAGTCGCGAGCCTTCCTGATTGATGCGCCGCTCGAGGTAAAGCTTCAAACCCTGGCGAAACAGCATGAAGCCGAGCGTGATGGTCATCAGGAAGACCAGCGTGGAGACGCCCCAGAAGAGGAAGATCTGCGCCGAGCCTTCGGGCGAGTAATCGACGCTAAAGGAGCCTTGCCAGACGACAAACGTGGCAAGCACCAGCAACGCCAGCAAGCCCAGGCCGAAGACGTATCGCTTCTTCATAGATTCTGGCTTTGATTATATAGGGCGCGCCACTAGCGCAGGAAGAACGGCAATGCCCATCGCGGAACACTAGCGGTTAAGAAGTCGACATCTCCTCGGACAAACTTTCCGACCAAACGGAAATCGCGCCCGCCCTCCGTATTGTCATAAAGCCACATCTGTTCAACGACCGACCTAGCTTCCAAGGCGGTGCGAACGGAACCCGCAAATCGTCGTGATCACTTTTGTCGGGGCGACGGAGTGCCCTCCGAGTACCACTCGCCGTTCCACTCTGGAGACATTTAGCAATGGGCTCTCGGTGCAGATAAAGTAAAGCCAGATCTCGTATCCGGCTTATTTCAGTGCGCGCAAAAAGTCCAGCCAATACGGCGTGCGGCTGAAGACAGTTTCGAAGGCGAAGTCTTCTTTACCGGCTACCATTGCCCGGCGAAGGGTATCCGCCTGGTTGGCGGCTTCGACGTTGAGATCTTCGCGGTTTTTGGCGGAGGCGAGAGACGCGGCAATTTCGTCCGCGTTCACAAACTTCCGAAACTGGGTGCGAAGGTTGGCGTAATAAAAAGTGGTTTTGCCCGACCCGTTGGGCCCGGCGATCACCGCCACCTTAGGCAACCGATTCGCCTGCGCGGGGTACGGATTCCGGCCCCTGTGGCCTGCGGCGCACGGGGCTTAGTTCCTCATCCTTCGCCAACAATGATCGGTGCAGGTTGCCACCCTGAACATTCAACACCCACTCAATCCCATCAGGCCCGGTCTCGATCACCATTCCAGATTGCCGATCATAGCGGGACGTGATGCCATCGGGCCGCGGCGGATAGTCAACCTTGGCTGGATTGGAGCCCTTCTCCGCCAGCGATCGATGCCACTCGGCAATCTCGCTGGGCGACATCTCGCCTATCGGTTTCGGTTGCATACCTCTGATTGTAATTCGTTCGAGGGGAGTGCGGGAACACAAGATCGGCATAGGGGGGAACCTCGCGGCC
>JBBQQS010000080.1:0-13889 GCA_038215525.1 Bryobacterales bacterium | reverse complement strand
GATGGCCTCTTTCACATTGCCGCCGCCTAATTGGGGTTGTTCGTAACTGAGGACGAGTTCGCCATTGACGCGATGTTCGACGCGTTCATTGCCCAGCACGCGGACCTCGGCGCGCACCCATTGTTCGCCCGCATAGGTCTGTGAAGTGGAGCTAAGGCAATGCGGAGTAAAGAGCTTGCCATCGCGAACGACGTTGGTGCCGGGCGTGCACAAGTTGGCTGTGGTCCGCGGATCTTTGCCGTTGCCGCCGAGTAACTGGACTTCGATGGAGACGGGGAAGTCCTGGGACTTAGTCATCGTAGCGGCGGGTTGGCCGTGGATCATGATGCCGCTGTTGCGCAAGGCCCAATTGGGGCCGCCTTTGGCTTGTTCGCCGGTGAACCGGTATTCGACGGCAATGACGTAATAAGAGAAATTGTCTTTGTAGAACAGATGGCCGAAGCGTTCGTTGAAGGTGTCGTAGGCATCGTAGGAGACCTTCAGCACGCCCTTCTCTACGCGAAAGGTTTTGCCGAAGTTTTCGCCCGGGGCATAGCCGCGGATCTTGGGCGTCCAGCCTTTGAGGTTCTTGCCGTTGAAGAGGCGGATCCATTCTTGGTGGTTCGGGTTACTGGCCGCGAAAAGGATAGCGGGAAGAAGGAGTAGAAGCAGCTTCACGAACTTAGTTTACTCGACCTCGGGTTCGGGCTCAGGCTCCAGTTCAATCCGATGGTAAATCTCTGAGAGCGGTAGGTCGATATCGAGCAGATGGAGGCGATCTTCCGGGCTGGTGAGAAGCGAGTAGATCCAGGTGGCCGCTTCAGCCCGGGCATAATGTTGCACGAGGCAACGCTCGGGCTCGATGAGTACGTAGTGTTGGAGCGATGGCAGGCGTTGATATTCTTCGAATTTCTTGCCTTGGTCGAATTCCCGGGTTCTTTCGGAAAGGACTTCGAAGATGGCCGTTGGGTTGGTGAGGACGTCCTCCGTGGCATCGAAGAAGAGCGGTTCGCCGCAGACGATGCTTAGGTCGGGGTACGCGAAGCCACGCTTCTTGGTCGCACCCACCTTCATGTCGGGGCCATAGACTTCGCAGGGTTTGCCGTCTAAGCGGATTTGGAGAAAACGGTTCAGGTTGCCGGCCACGAGAACGTGGCGGCGAACGGCTCCGGACATGGCAAAAACCTCGCCATACCAGTACTCGCTGCGGGACGTGGCGGCTCGTTCAGCAGCGAGGTATTCACTGGCGGTGATGCGTTGAGCGATCGGGGCGGCCATCTCTCTATTGGATCATTTTCTCAAAGGCCTTGACGCCGACGGCGGCCACTTGGCCGTCCTGGGCCGAGGTGGCGCCGCTGACGCCGATGGCGCCGAGCATTACGCCATCGATCATGAGCGGAATGCCGCCTTCCACCGGGATGGCGCCGGGCAGGGACAGGATCGCTTGACGGCCGCCAGCGAGGGCGTCTTCAAAGGCCTTGGTGGGGCGCTTGAACTTGACGGCGGAGCGGGCCTTATTCTGCGCCACATCGACCGAACCGATTTGCGTGCCGTCGGCTTTCTCGAGGTAGATGAGATTGGCACCGTCGTCGACGATGGTGATGACCATGGTCCATTTGTTGGCCACGGCTTCGGCCTGTGCCGCGGCGGCGATCTTCTTGGCCGCTTCGAGGGTGAGGGCTTTCTTGGTAGCCAACTGGGCGTGGGCCAGCGAGGTGAAGAAGAGCATAGTGGCGATGAGGTTGCGCATGGGCTTAGGGTATCACCGTTAGAAAACGCCGGGAATGAGTCGCCAGGGAACGCGGGCTTGGTACTCCAGATATTTCGGATCGCCAGCAAGTACCTCCTCTTCCCAGCGAGTGCGCGCCTCGAGGAGTAACACCTCCACCACCCAGACCAGCGCAAACCACGGTTGAGGATTGGCGAGCCAGAAACCTAAGTCGAGGAGTAAGTAAGACGCATACATCGGATGGCGGACCCAGCGGTAAACTCCGCCTGTAACAAGGTTGCGGCGTTCGGGAAAGACGGCGAAGCTATCGGCGAGAGTAAGTACGCTGGCACCGAATAGTAACGTGGCAGTGAATTGAATGAGCAGGGCGGGGAAGGGAGTAGGTCCGGTGGGGCCTTGGGCGACGGTGAATAAAACTGGCCAAGCCATGGCGACTAACACCCAAGTGGCTTGGACCCAAGTAACTGCGCGGGCGGCGGGTGCCGGGCGGCGAAGGGCATACCAGGCGTTAAACGCGAGAATTACCACGAGTATCCAATGTAAGAGCCGGGCGGGTCCGGTTTCTTCGAGTGAGGCGCGGCCGGCGCGGAAGGCGTCCGACAGAAGCCAGAGCGCGAGGACGACGTTGTAACTCCACTGCGGCATTTTAGCGGCACCGGTCGAGTTGCTGCCGCGCCTGGGCGACATCGGCGGCATAACGACCATCAGAGTTCATTTGTCGTCGATGCGGCGGAGCATCTCCAGGGAATCAGTTTCCATAAGGTAAGTATAGAATCTCTGGGGCGCCTCATGGCGTTTGGAAACTTACGCCGCTTGGTGTTGGGCTGCAGGGGCAGGTCCCTGATGTACGATCGCGAGTGCTCTAACGCTTAGAATGAAAGGGTGATCGCGATTCTGCCTTTGTTGTTGGTGATGATGCCCGTCGCGGCTGACCTGCAGGTGCTTCTGAACCGTGCCGGTGAAGAGGCGGAGATGTTTCATCAAAACATCACGTTGGTGATCGGCCAGGAGACGTTGAAGCAACGCGCCGAGAAGCGGGCGACGCGATTTCGCCCGCATGTCGGGCGGGCTGCGCAGGCACCGATCAATTTTCAGACGCGTGAGCTGACCTCGGAGTATGCGGTGGTGCCGTTTGCCGAGTCGAACGGCTCTTTTCACGAAGTACGCAAGGTGACCCACGTCGACGGCCGGCAGATTCAACCGTTGCGGGAAGCGCGGATGAGTTTGGCGATGGGGATGAAGTCCGCGGACGACAAACTGCGGCGCAAGTTGCTGTTGGAGTTTGAGAAGCACGGGCTGATCGGCACGGCCGTGGACTTTGGCTTGAGTCTATTGCTGTTCCGGAAGCAGGCGATGCTCAACTACACATTCTTCCCCGCCGGCCCGCGGCAGTTGGGTGCTGAGACGGTGGAGGTAGTGCGGTTTAAGCAGAAGAGTGGCGAAGGACAGATGACGGTTTATGAGGGCAACCGGCTGATTCGGCAGCAGTTGCAGGGCGAGGTGTGGCTGAGCCAGACGGGCGTGCCGCTGCGGATCGAGTTGGGGTCGGTGATTCAGGAGGGTGGGCAGCGGATTATCGATGTCGGCGTGACCGATTACGCGATGAGCCAGTATGGGTTTCTGTTGCCGGTGACGGTGATTCATACGCGGCGCGCCGATGGTGAGGTGGTGGCTGAAAATACCTTCCAGTATCAGCGTTTTCAAAAGTTTGCGGCCGATTCGGAGCTGAAATTCGAGGTTCAAGATCCGCCTAAGTAGGAACATTTACCTGCATGGCTTCGCTTCGTCGCCGGCTTCGCGGAAGGCGCGTTACCTAGTGGAGCGCTTTGCGGCCGCCGGGTGCGGACTGGAGGTGCCGGCTTTGGATGAAGGGGACTTTGAGCATCTGACGCTGACGGCGCAACTGGCGCTGATCGAGCGATTGGCGCGGGGTGAGCCGGTGAACATTCTGGGGTCCAGCATGGGCGGCTATTTGGCGGCGCTGTATGCGGCGCGCCACCCGGAAGTGGGCAAAGTGGTGCTGCTGGCGCCCGCATTTCGTCTGGCGGAGCGCTGGGAGGCGCGACTGGGTGCGGAGGCGATGGCTGCGTGGCGTCGAGATGGCCAAATGCCGGTGTACCACTACGGGGAGCAGCGGGAGCGGCCGTTACGCCCCGAGTTGATCGACGATGCGCATCGCTATGAGGGATTTCCCGAAGTCCGGCAGCCGACGCTGATTTTTCATGGCCGGCACGACGACATCGTGCCGCTAGCGGACTCGTTGATGTTCGCTAAAAGTCGGCCCCACGTGGAAGTGGAGGTGCTTGATTCTGATCATGAGCTGGGAAATGTGTTGGAGCATATGGGCGAGCGGGCGCTCACCTTTCTAAGTGTCGAGTAAAGCTTCACCTTGAAGTGGCTCGGTGATGGATTTTACCATACCCTCGTTTGCGCAGAACCCCTACCCACCACGGGGTGCGAATTAACCTACATCAGCGGGATTGGCGGGTAACGGGGATATCACTAAAGTAGAACTAATCGCGCCAAGGAACTGCGATGGGACGCCGCAAGGTTTTCGAAAACATCTCTTTGGCACTTCTCTCTTTCGGGTGCCGGGTGCACATCATCTCCACGATGTGCCCCGGCTTCAAATTCTGGAGCCTGCTCGGAGGAGAGGCTCCTCAATGACTTTTCCACTTCCCCCGGCATTTCCCCTGGGAACGCGTTAGCCTGTTATCTTGGGCCGCATTCGCATTCTTTCCGACACAGTTGCCAACCAGATCGCCGCCGGCGAAGTGGTGGAGCGTCCGGCGTCGGTGGTGAAAGAACTCCTCGAAAATTCGCTGGACGCCGGGGCGACCGACGTCCGCCTCGACGTTGAGAGTGGCGGTCGACGGCTGATCCGGATTGCTGACAATGGCAGCGGCATGTTGCGCGACGATGCTTTGCTGGCCTTTGAGCGGCATGCCACCAGTAAGCTTTCTAACGTGAAGGACCTGCTGGCGATCGCGACGTTGGGCTTTCGCGGTGAGGCGCTGCCGTCGATTGCGTCGGTGTCGCGTTTGGTGCTGGAGACACGGGCGGAGGACGAGACTACCGGCACGCGCGTCGAGATCGCGGGCGGGAAGCTGCTGAAGGTGGAGGAGATGGCGTTGCCGCGCGGCACGACAATCACCGTTCGCGACCTGTTTTTCAACGTGCCGGCGCGCAAGAAGTTCCTGCGGACCGAGCCCACCGAACTGGCCCACATCGCGTCGCTGGTGACGCACTACAGCCTGGCGCATCCGGATAAGACTTTTCAACTGCGGCACGGGGCGAACGAATTGCTGTCAGTGACGCCGGTGGGCGAGATCCGCGAGCGCGTGTTTCAGGTGTTTGGCTCGCAGGTGTTGAGCGAACTGGTGGACCTGGGTACGCACGAGCGCGAGTTTCCCAGCGATGAGCCGGGCACGATGCACCAATACCGCCTGCGCGGCTTTGTGAGTGGTCCGCAGATTCAAAAGCTCAATCGGAATTCGATTTATCTATTTGTGAATGGCCGTTTGATTCGCGATCGGCTGTTACTCCACGGACTTACTGCCGGCTATGCGCAATTGATTCCACCGGGCACTTACCCGTTTGCCTTATTATTTCTCGATTGCGACCCCGGGGAGGTGGATGTGAATGTGCATCCCTCGAAGACCGAGGTCCGTTTCCGGCAGGGCAGCTTTGTGCATGACTTTGTGCGGGATTCGGTGCGGCGGACGTTGACGCAGGCGCGGCCGATTACGGCGGGGCCGGCGCCGTTGCCGATGTCCCCTGGTTTTGGGCAAACGGGATTTGGCCAACTCGGTTTTGGCCAACCGGGGGCGCAACTGCCTTATTCGGAGTTTTCGTTGAAGATGGAGAGTGCTCCGCCGCCCCCGGGTGAGTTATTTACGAACATGCCCGAAGTGGCGCTGCCGAATTGGCAGTTACGCCCGGAAGTGGGTCCTTCGCCGCGTTTTGACTTTGGCGAGCCGCAATTACCGCCGCCCACGCCGCCCGCGACGCACCCGGGGTTTGTGCGTGGGCCGGTGCCGGATACGCATGGGGGCTTGCCGGCCGGTAGTTACGTGGAGGCGGTGAATTTAGAGACGCTGAAGGACCTGCGCCCGCTGGGCCAGTTACACGATAGTTTTATTATTGCCGCCGGCCGTGACGGTTTGTGGATTATTGACCAGCATGTGGCGCATGAGCGCATTTTATTTGAGCAAGTGTTGCGCCAGCAAGCGGCGGGGCAGGTGGAGCGGCAGCAGTTACTGGTGCCGTTGGTGCTGGAACTTACGGCGGGGCAGGAAATTGAGTATGAGCGGATTGCGGCGGAGTTAGACCGGTCTGGCTTCGATACGGCGCCGGTGGGCAAAAGGGCGATCGCGGTGCAGTCGGCACCGGCGGATATTGGGGCGGCGCAGGTGGAGCGCGTCGTGCTGGAGATATTGGAGACGGCGGAAAGCGAGATGCGGCGGGCGTCGCTGGAAGAGATTCGGCGCAACGTGGCGGCGTCAATCGGGTGCCGGGCGGCGATCAAGATCAATATGCCGCTCGATCTGACCAAGATGGAGTGGTTACTCAGGAAATTGGGCGAATGCGAGTATCCGATGAGCTGCCCGCATGGACGTCCGATTGCTTTGCGTTATTCGATGCGGGAAATCCTGAAGAGTTTTCACCGGATTTAGCGGAAGGACCGCACGTCGACGGTGTGACCGAGTAAGTTCTCCTTGGCGTGTTTTTCCCAGATCGCTTTGGCGACGTTCTCCTCTTGCTTCGCTTCGCGGCGGCGATGGAGTTGGCGCAGGAGCTGGGCATAATCGCGGTGGAGGGTGGCAAGAAAGCGGTGGGATGGTGCCAGATAATTGGTAGCGAGGGTAAGCGCGCGCTGGAACTGGGCGAGCGAGGTGTCCCGGTGGCCGGCCTTGGCGAGGGCAATCGCGGATTCGTGAAGGGTGCGGGATAGCGTGAGGGGAGCGCGGTCCGCGAGGGGCTCCAGAAGGGCGAGCGCCTCTTGGTAGAACGGCAAGGCCTCCTGCGCGCGGCGCATGGCCTCGGCTTGTTTGAGCCTGACGACCCAATTGGCTTCGCTATTCAACACTGCAATCCAAGTGAGCAAAAGAAACATGCTGCGTCTCCTTGCCAAGAGATACGCAGCATGAGGGCCGGGGCTAGCTGGAATTTGAAATTCAGGTGGGGCGGGTCACCCGGTTGGGGTGAGCCCACCGTCGGGAGGGGCGAAAGTTAGAAAACGAACTTAGCGCCCAGTTGGATGACGCGCGTGGTGGTGCCGCGAACGCCACCGCCGATGGCGCCGAAGGTTTGCGAGCGGACGTTGAGGTCAAGCGTCGCCACATCGGGGTTGTAGTGGTTGAAGAGATTGAAGATCTCGGTGCGGAACTCAACGAAGCGGCGTTCCCCGGCGGAGAAGCGCTTGTTGGCGGAGAAGTCCGCGTTGATCAGACCGGGGAGGCGCACGGCGTTGGTGCGGGGCGCGGTGCCGAAGCGGCCGAAGAAGGGGGTGCCGGTGGTGCGGTCGTTGATGGTGAAGGCGTCGGTGTTAATCCAGCGCTTGTAAGTACGGTCGGACCCGTCCAAGTTACCGTTCAAGCCATTGACGACGTCCGGACGCGAGCCGACGCCGGTGCCGGTGGTGTCGATGCCATAGCCGATCGGTGCGCCAAAGCCAGTCTGCGCCGTAACAATCGTCGAAACCTGCCAGCCCTTGACGAAGTAAGCGACGGGCCCCTTGGAGCTCTTCATGAACGGCAACTCATAGAGCACCGTATTCACCGCGCGGATCTTCTGGTCGAAGCCGGCGATGGCACGCTCACCCTGTAAGTTATACAGGTCCTGCACACTGCCGATATAGTTGCCGCCGCCCACTTGGCCGCCGATGTCGGTGGGGCCGGTGAAGGCCTTGGCCCAAGTGAAGGCGGAGAGCACGGTGATGCCCGTGGCCATGCGGCGCTCCACCTTCACTTGCAGCGAGTGATAGATGGAGTTACCGATCGCCTTGTCCCCGGTTACCGGGCGTTGAAAGAGTTGGTTCGGGCGGCGCGAATTGAGCGAAGGAGTACCGGGCACGCGCGGGTCGAGCACGGTGATGGGGCGATTGATGTCGCCCAAAGTGGCCACCAGGCGCGTGCCCTTGCTGCCGACGTAGCCGGCATCGACGACGAAACCACCCCAGAGTTTCTTCTGGATATTGAGGTTCCATTGCTGAATGTAAGAGTCGCGCATGTTCTGGTCGTTCGAGACGGCGAAATTAAACACGCCCGTGGTGGCGGCGCCGGCAAAGGGGTTCGAGAAGAAGAGATTCGGCGCGCCAGCGATATTACCGATCACGTTGGCACCGGCCGTGGCCTGCGCGCCTTCGGCCATGGCGAAGATCGCATTCGAGATTTGGGGCGTGTAGTAAATACCGTAGCCGCCGCGGACCACGGCATCCTTTACAAAGGCCGGCTGGTAGGCGAAGCCGATGCGCGGGCTGAAGTTATTGCGGTCCGGCTGGAGTAAACCGCGGCCGTATCGGGAGTCTTTCGGGCCGGCGAAGCCCGCGGGTTGCAGGCCGTTTTGTTCGATGTTCACGAACTTATCGTCGCTTTGCACCATCTTGCCGAAATAGTCATAACGAGCGCCATAGTTGATGGTGAGGCGCGAAGAGACTTTCCAGTCGTCATTGAAGTAGTAAGCTCGCCAGAAGTTACTCAGGTCGGTCACCGTAACGGCGGGATTTAAGCTCGCCGTGCGGACATAGCCCAGAATAAAGTCAGCGAACGCGCTGCCGGTGTAAGTGCCATCGAAGCCGAAGGTGCCGCGCGGATCGCGCGCCTGGTTGAAGGTTACCTTCCGGCGGGCGATATCGGCTCCCAGCTTGATGAAATGGGTACCACGCTGCCAGGACAAGTTATCCACACCACTTGCAGAATGCCGTTCGAGCGTTCGCGCGGGCCAATGGTCCGTTGCAGGCCGAAGGTGCTGAAACCGCCTTCGTTGCCAGTGATATTGACTACCGGTGGGCCGAAGAACTTCGGGTCCTTCGATACTAAGGGGAGACCCATCTTGTTGGCGACGTCGAAATCGGCGCGGCCAGTGGTGCCGAAGGTTTCGTTTTCGTAGAAGTTATGATATCCGCCACGTAACTCATTCACGATGGAGGCAGAGACGGTGCGCGTATAACCCAGCGACAGGTTCTTGGTGCGACCGAGGTTGTCGCGTTGATCATTGCCCCAGTAAGGGACGCCGGCTTCGAAGGTGTCGTTGAAGACGAAACGGCCGAGAACCGAGTCCTTCGACGAGAATTGATGATCGATGCGGGCGTTGTAGTTGTCTTGCTTGGAGATGGCCGAGACGGGATTGTTGATGAAGTTATTCACCAAGGGGTTGGCGCCGGTGTTATTCGGCAGCGGCGTGAAGGCCAGGAAGGCCAGCGCTTGCGGGCTGAGCGCGATGCGGGGAATGATGTTGTTGGCAATGGGAATCCCTTGCGGGTCCAGCAGCGTGATCGGCGCGCCGGTGCGGGCGTTCACCAGCCGGCGGAAGTCGCCATTCCGGAAGTCGGCAATGGGCACGGTACGGATGCCGGGGATGGCACCCTGGGCATTCCGTCCGCTTTCCCAATTGAAGAAGAAGAAGGTTTTGTCCTTACCGTTGTAAAGCTTGGGAATGCGGACCTCGCCACCGAGGTTTAGCGCCGAACTGGTTGCGGTTCAGGCGCGGATTGGGCAAAGAGCGCTGCGCAATCGCGTCGTAGGTCTGCGTCAGCGCGTCGTTACGGTTAAACTCCCACAGCGTGCCGTGAAAGATATTGCCGCCGCGCTTGGTAAGCATATTCACGTGGCCGCCGGGCGCGCCGCCGGATTCGGCCGAGTAGTTCGCCGTCTCCACCTTAAACTCGGCGAGCGAGTCTACGGAGGGCGAGAAGGAGTACGTCATCGCGTCATAGTCCATCACTTCGATGCCATCGAGGAAGAAGCGATTGGCAGTATCGCGCGAACCGTTGGCCGAGAACCCGGTGCTGCCGAAGGAGCTATCGGCTTGGCCAATGGAGCCGCGGCCGCGGCGAACCGTGATGGAACCGGGCGTGCCGGCCTGGGCGCCAGGAATTAGCTGTGCGAGCTGAATGAAGTTGCGGCCGTTGAGCGGCAGGTCGACGATCTTCTGGGCGTCGATCACCGAGCCCACGGTGGCATTCTCCGTCTGCAGCACCGCCGCACTGGCCTCCACGTTGACGGATTCCGTCACGTTGCCTACCTTGATCTGGATATCGACCCGGGCCGTCAGGCCGACCTGAAGCGCGAGGCCAGCTACTTTGCCGGACTGAAAGCCTTCTTTCGTCGTGTCCAGGTTGTAACTGCCGGCGGCCAGGAACGGCAGGGAATAGCTGCCCTCCTCGTTTGTGTTCGTCTCGCGAACGGCGTTGGTTTGGGTGCTGGTCGCCTTAACCCCGACGTTCGCGACGGGAGCGCCGGAAGCGTCAGTGATGATGCCAGTAACCGTGGCGGTGGTTGTTGTGCGACTGCGGCAGAGCCGAGCGCGAAAAGGAGTGCGGACGCAAAAGTTAACAATCTCATATGACCAATTCCTGAATTCACTTAACTGTCACTATCATGAACCCTCTCCGCGCGGATTGCCAATTTGTCGCATCGGAGACCGCCAAGCCGTTATCCTGAAGGGGCGCATGCAACTCACTCCGGAGATCCTTCTCCACCTCTCTCAACTCCTCAACATCTCGATGAAAAGCCTGGTGGCCACGATCGAGCTTTTCGACGAAGGGGGCACCGTTCCCTTCATTGCCCGGTACCGCAAAGAGGCCACCGGCAACCTGGACGAGGTGCAAATTCGCGCCATCGAAGAGAAGCTGGCCTACTTCCGTGGTTTGATCGAACGCAAAGCCACGGTGCTTGCTTCTATTGAAGAACAAGGCAAGCTGACGCCGGAACTGAAGGCGAAGATCGAGGCCACGCTCGACTCCAGCGAACTCGAAGACCTCTACCTGCCCTACAAGCCGAAGCGCCGCACTAAGGCCACCATCGCTCAGGAGAAGGGCTTGGAGCCGTTGGGGATCTATCTGTGGAATCAGGAAGCCACGGGTGTTCCATTGAGCGACTTTGCCTTGAGCTTTGTCGACGCCGAAAAGGGCGTGACTACGATCGACGAAGCGCTCGAAGGCGCGCGGCACATTGTCGCTGAAGTGATTAGTGAACAGGCCGAATTCCGCAAGACGCTGCGGCAGATGATGTTGGACGAAGGCGTGGTAACCAGCCGCAAGATCACCGATGCGCCGGACCCCGAAGAGAAGTTCAAGATGTACTACGACTATCGCGAGCCGGCAAAGCAGATTCCTTCGCATCGAATGCTGGCGATCCGGCGCGGGGAGAATGACAGTGTTCTGTTCTTCTTAATTGAGCTGGAGCCGGAGCGGCCGGTGGCTTACTTAAAGTCGAAGGTAATTCGTGCGGCGGGAGATTGGGTGCCGCACTTACAGATGAGCGTCGAAGACTGTTGGAAGCGGTTATTGAATAACTCGATTCAAACGGATATCCGGATGGAATTGAAGCAGCGGTCGGACGCTGAGGCGATCAAGGTTTTCCGGGATAATTTACAGAATCTTTTGCTGGCGCCTCCGGCGGGCGAACTGACGGTTCTCGCGCTTGACCCGGGGATCCGCACCGGTTGTAAGTTGGCCGTGATCGACGAAACGGGTAAGATCCTGGAGCATTCGGTGATCTATCCGCATGAGCCAAAGAAAGATGTGATTGGCTCTTCGCGCATCTTGAAGAACCTGATTGAGAAGCACAAAGTGAAAGCCATCGCGATTGGCAATGGCACGGCATCGCGCGAGACGGATGCTTTCGTGAAGGATTTCTTCCAGCGCGAGAAGCTGAGTGACATCTTCACGGTGATGGTGAATGAGTCTGGCGCGTCGATTTACTCGGCTTCGGATATTGCCCGGCAGGAGTTTCCTGACCTCGACCTGACGGTCCGCGGCGCGATCTCGATCGGCCGCCGTTTGCAGGACCCATTGGCGGAGTTAGTGAAGATCGACCCGAAGTCCATCGGCGTGGGCCAGTACCAGCACGATGTCGATCAGCGGCAGTTACAGCAATCGCTCGAAACCGTGATCGAAAGCTGCGTGAATCGGGTCGGCGTCGACTTGAATACCGCCTCCTGGGCCTTGCTGCGTTACGTCGCCGGGATCAGCGAGCGCACGGCGATCAAGATTGTCGACTTCCGCAATGAGCACGGTGCGTTCAAGTCGCGGGTGCAATTGATGGCCGTGCCGGGCGTCGGTCCGAAGACGTTTGAACAGGCCGCGGGCTTCCTGCGCATACGCAACGGCGAGAATCCGCTCGACATTACGGCCGTGCATCCGGAGAGCTACTCGGTCGTCGAGCAGATTGCCGGTTCGCTGGGCAAGAGCATTGGCGAGTTAATTCAGGAGCCGGGGTTACTCGAGAAAGTGAATAAGTCCAGCTTTGCGGCCGGCACCTTCACGTTGAACGATATTCTCGAGGAATTGAAAAAGCCGGGCCGGGATCCGCGCGATAAGTTCGTGGCGCCTTCTTTCCGCGACGATGTGCGCGCCATTTCTGACTTATCGCCCGGTATGCAACTCGAAGGCGTGGTGACGAACGTGACCAAGTTCGGTGCCTTTGTCGATATCGGCGTGCATCAGGATGGCTTGGTGCATATCAGCGAGTTATCGAATCGCTTTATTCAGGATGCGTCAGAAGCCGTGAAGGTGGGCCAGATTGTGAAGGTGCAGGTGCTCAGTGTGGACCCGAAGGCGAAGCGGATCGCGCTTTCGATGAAGGTCTTAATGGGGCCGGCGCCCCAGCGCGCACCGCAAGCGCGGCCCGTTGCTCCACGCGCTACGCCGCCCGCGGCCAACATGGACGACAAGCTGGCGGCGTTGCAATCGAAGTGGAAATCGCGTTAGGGCTTACTTGATTTCGACGATCAGGATTTCGAACGGCTGGTCGCTGAGGTTCTCTTCCTTATGCGTCACCGGGCCGCTCCAAGTAACATCGCCGACTTTGCGCTTCAGCATGTCCACACTGCCGTCGGCCTTGGTGATCTTGAAATCCTGATCGGTGAGAAAGACTACCACGCGGTTTAGGCCATGTTCGTGCATCGGGATCGAGCCTTTGGGGGCGACCCTGGAGCGCAGGACCCGGACCTGGTCATTTTCCATTTCGAGCTTATACTGCGTGGGCGCCACTTTGAGCGGATCTTTCGCGGGCGAAGTTACTTTCTTACCGGCGTTCTTGAGCTCCAATTCGACTATCGTTACCGGATTGGCGGAGGTGATTTCGGCAATGTGCATGCCGGCCTGTGGGCTCCAGAGGGCCTCGCCCGCTTTCCAGTTCAGGTGCGCTACTTTTCCGCCCTGGTAGTCGATGGTCTGTTTGCCGGGCTGTAGATAGATCATCACCCGGTTCATGGTGTGCTGGTGCAGTTTGGTTTTGATGTGCGGGCCTTGGGTCACCTTGAGGACCTTCACCTGGTCGTTGTCGACCGGTACACTGCGGTCTTGTGCGGACAGGACCAGCGCGGCGCACGCGCCCATCGCAAAAGCGGTAATGGCGAAATGTTTCATGTCTTGGCTTAAATGCCTCCCGGGGTTCATCATACACCCGGCAGTTTTGGCACAATAACAACATGCGCTTTCTTTTTCCACTTGCCCTCGCCAGTATGGCGTTCGCCCAAGATGCATTGTTGTCGGTGGAGGCGCTTTCCGGCCAACTGCGCGACCCCAACTTGGTGTTGTTGCATGTCGGCAGCCAGAAGGACTATGACGAAAGCCACCTGCCGGGCGCGCGGCTCGTGACTTTGGCCGATATCTCCGTTACCGGCCCGCGGAATTTGCGCCTGGAGATGCCACCGCTAGAGAAATTGGAGGCGGCCCTGTTGAAGCTTGGGATTTCGAACGCGTCGAAAACAGTGATTTACGCGGCGAACGATACGGTGCAATCGGCCACTCGGGTGTGGTTCACGTTCGACTATCTGAGTTTGTCCGCGAAGTTGCTGGATGGAGGCTTGGCGACTTGGAAGGCGAAGTGATTGCCGATCGCTACCGAAGCCACTTCCTTTCATCTACACCTGCAATATCGGCAGCTACTAAAATTGCAGGGTTAATAGTTTTATCTTTACCAAGTGGGGTCACCATGACAATCTTCTTAACACC
>JBBQQS010000079.1:0-14157 GCA_038215525.1 Bryobacterales bacterium | reverse complement strand
GTTCAGGAATTCCGGCCGGAAGAACTGGCGCAGTTCTTCCATTACCGAGAGCTTCATCATGTCGAACTCGCTACCCGAGTAAGCGCCGCGGTATTCGAGGATGCGCTGCGAACCCAGGTTCGAGGTCATGATGATGATGGTGTTCTTGAAGTCGACCATGCGGCCTTGGCCGTCGGTTAAGCGGCCGTCGTCCAGGATCTGGAGCAAGACGTTGAAGACGTCAGCGTGCGCTTTCTCGATTTCGTCGAACAGCAACACGGCATAAGGACGGCGGCGGACCTGCTCGGTCAACTGGCCGCCCTCTTCGTAGCCGACGTAGCCGGGAGGCGCGCCGATCAAGCGCGAGACGTTGTGCTTCTCCTGATACTCGGTCATGTCGATGCGGACCAGGGCGCGTTCGTCGTCGAACATGCAGCCGGCCAAGGCGCGGCCGAGCTCGGTTTTGCCAATGCCGGTGGGGCCGAAAAAGATGAAGCTGCCCACGGGCCGGTTAGGATCCTTCAAGCCGCTGCGCGCGCGCAGGACGGCCTGGGCGACGGCGGTGACGGCATCGTCCTGCCCGATGACGCGCTCGTGGAGCTCGCTTTCGAGATTTAAGAGCTTGTGCATTTCGCCTTCGAGCAGGCGGCTGACGGGAACGCCGGTCCAGCGGCTGACCACGTCGGCGATGTCGTCTTCGGAGACCTCTTCCTTCAGCAAGCGACCCTGCGTGGGAGTGGCGGCGGAGCGGTCCTCTTCGGCCTTCAGTTGCTTCTCGAGGTCGATGAGGGTGGAGTACTTGAGTTCGGCGGCCTTGTTTAGGTCATAGGCGCGTTCGGCGCGATCGATCTCGAGCTTGGTGTGCTCGAGCTTCTCGCGGAGGGCGCGCAGCTTATCGACGCCGCCTTTTTCGGCTTGCCATTGGGTGCGGAGTTCGTGCTCTTGGCCCTTCAGCTCGGCGAGCTCTTTTTCGAGCTTCTCGAGCCGATCGCGAGAGGCTTGGTCGCTTTCCTTGCGCAACGCTTCGCGCTCGATCTCGAGCTGCATGCGGCGGCGGGAGATTTCATCGAGTTCGGAGGGCAGGGAATCGATTTCGGTGCGGAGCTTGGCGGCGGCTTCGTCGACCAGATCGATCGCTTTGTCGGGCAGGAAGCGATCGGCGATGTAGCGATTGGAGAGCACGGCGGCGGCGACCAAGGCGGCGTCTTTAATGCGGACGCCGTGGTGAATCTCGTAGCGTTCGCGGAGGCCGCGCAAGATGGAGATGGTGTCTTCGACGGTGGGTTGGTCGACCAGCACGGGCTGGAAGCGGCGCTCGAGGGCGGCGTCTTTCTCGATGTGTTTGCGGAACTCGTCTAAGGTGGTGGCGCCGATGCAATGCAGTTCGCCTCGGGCCAGCATGGGCTTAAGCAAGTTGCCAGCGTCCATGGCGCCTTCGGCTTTGCCGGCCCCGACGACGGTATGCAGTTCGTCGATGAAGAGGACGATTTGGCCTTGCGAATCCTGTACCTCTTTGAGGACGGCTTTGAGCCGCTCTTCGAATTCGCCGCGGAACTTGGCGCCGGCGATCAGCGCGCCCATGTCAAGCGAGACAACGCGCTTCTCCTTAAGTCCTTCGGGGACGTCGCCGCGAACGATGCGCTGGGCGAGGCCTTCGACGATGGCCGTTTTGCCGACGCCGGGCTCGCCGATCAGCACGGGGTTGTTCTTGGTGCGGCGGGAGAGCACTTGGATGACGCGGCGGATCTCTTCGTCGCGGCCGATGACGGGGTCGAGCTTGCCGTCGCGGGCAGCTTGGGTGAGGTCGCGGCCGTATTTTTCGAGCGACTCGTAGGTGGCTTCGGGGTTCTGGGTGGTGACGCGCTGCGAGCCGCGGAGTTCCCCGATCGAATTGCCGAGGCGGTCGCCGCTTTCTTTAATCAGGCGGCCGGCGAGGCCGGTGTCGTCCTTCATGGCGAGCAGCAGATGCTCGACGGAGAGGTAGTCGTCCTTGAGCCGCTTGGCCTCTTGTTCGGCGTCAGCGAAGAGCTTGGTGAGCCGGGTGGTGACGTAAATTTGGTCGGGCGGGCCGGAGGGGGAGGTGACTTTCGGGAGCTTTTCGAGCTCCTGCTCGAGGCGGCGCCGGAGTTGCTCCGGATTCAGGCCGGCCTTGCGGAGGACGTTGGGGGCGAGGCCCTGGTCCTGACTGAGGAGAGTGACGAGGAGGTGCTCGACGTCCACCTGCTGGTGGGAGAGCCGCAGGGCGACGGATTGGGCGCCGCGGAGCGCCTCTTGTACTTTTTCGGTAAAGCGGTTGAAGTCCATAGGAAAAGCCTCTGGGACGAGTATAACAGGTGAGTCAATCAAAGTGCGAAAATCTTAGCGGTTAACACTCATACTAAGTCGCGGTACTACCGATACCCCCAAAAAACCCCCTAGTACCCCCTCATTCTTGGTCTATCGTTCCATAGGTTTCGCTAGAGCGCAGTGGCACACTAGACATATACCGCTTAACAACTGGTCTCTCCCCGGAGCTGCGTTGGCATAAGCATTTCTCGTTTTGTTCGGAGGATCGTATGGCTACGTCTGTTGTTAACGCTCGGCTCGCAGTGTCCTCGCACACCGCTCACGCGATGGAGAGTTCGCGGGAGACACCTGCGATTGCTTACGAACCCGCGGTCCTTGAGGCTTTGCGCCGGGTGGCCCAGACCGCCTTTGACGCGGACCAGCAACCGGTGACGGGAATCCTGTTGGGCCGGCGCACTCCTTCGGGCGTTTCGGTAACTGCTTGGCTGCCGGCGAAAGCCTCCTCATTGAGCCGCGAGTCCAACTTGGGCCGCGCGATTGAGCTGGGCAGGCTGGAATACCCCACGGAAATGGCGATTGGCTGGTTCCGGTCGAAGCATCAGGGTGAGGCGCGGTTGAGCACCGAAGAGATTGAGTCAGTTAGCCCGGTGATCCCGGGGGTACCGGTGCTTTCTTTGGTTTTGCGCCCTTCAAGCCAACGTCCGTTGCGCGTGGCGGCGTACTTTCCCCTGGCCGATGTGCCACCGGCGGCAGAACGGCCACTGCAGGAATTCTACCTTCAACCAAATCAGGTGGCAGAGCTGGCCGAAGCGGGGCCGCTTCGCGAGATGAGTCCGGTGGCACCAGTACTCGGATTAGGATTGAGCCGCGGGGAGCGCTTTCGAGCCTCCGTGGAGCGGATGCGCTGGGCGTTTCCGGCGGGTTTGCTGGTGATCGTGGGGATCGTGGCGGTGGGTACGGCTAGGTTGCAGGGGGACGACCCCTCGCCGCCGTTTGCGGTGCTGGCGAAGAGTGCCAACGCGGCGCCGGCCAAGCCGATGCCGGAACCGTTGCGCGTGTCGGCGAAGGGGAAGCAATGGTTGGTGCGTTGGGATACCCGTCCTGCCGCGGACCGGGCGACCTTGGCGATTTCGCTGGACGGGCAGAAGCAGTTGATTGCGCTCACGCCCAGCCAGTACGTCTCGGGCGCCTATTCGGTGCCGATGGCTGCCGTGGAGAACGATATGGAGATTCTGCTCCGTCGTCAGCAAGGCGAACAGGAACCGGTGGAGGTCCGCGCGCGCGTTGTCGCTTCGGCGACCACCCTTCCGCCCACGGTGGATCCGGCGTCCGCGGAACTGAACAAGGTGAAGTTGGAACTGCAAGCCGAGCGGGCGCGGCGGCAGCGGCTGATGGAAATGTTCGACGCCCAGAATAAGAACCGCTAGGTTTGCAGGGGCAGGCGGATGCGGGCCGCGTCCGGCTCGGCCAATAATTCGCCCCCTTGGGCTTCGATCAGCCGGCGGATAATCGACAGGCCGATGAACTGTCCTATCCCGCGCACGGCGATTTCGGCGATACGTCCATCCACTGTTAGCTCAATCCGCGCATTGGTGCGGCCATTGAGCAGGGGATCGAGCAGAGCATCCAACGCGTAGGCGATGGCTGCCGGGTCACCGACGATGTGCGGATCGCCTCCTTCATGCACCAAAGCGGGCGAGGGACAACGGCGAATGCTGGCCTGCACCATTTCTCGCAGCCGAACGGGCTGAGCCTGTAGTGGCTGCGAGGCCAATACCAAGCCATCCAGCAACTTTTCCGTGGAACCGGGATGTTGGAGCGATTGCCGCAACTCTTCCCACACCGTCGTGCTGAGGTTGGGTATCCGGGTGGGTGGGGTTTGGGTAAGAACACGGCCCCAAGCGGTAGCCACCAACAATGTGGCTGCCCCGACGGCCCAATACGCTGCGGGCAGCTCGGTCTCATAAGCCAGCGTCAATCCAAGCCAAGCCAAACAACCACCGAGGACCATCACGCAGGCGGCCCAAATGGCGAGATGGCGGAGACGAGTAGCGCGAGTGGTCACCCCTTCAGTATGAAATAACGAGGGCCATGGATTTAGCTTTCGCGCAACGCCCGCGCGGGATCGATGCGCATGGCACGCCCCAGGGGCACCGCGCTGGCGAGCAAGGCCACCAGCAGCAGGACGGCGGCGGGGGCGAAGAAGCCGGCCCAATCGTGCGGTTGAATGCCGTAAAGCAGCGAGCCGATCCAGCGGGCCAACAGCCATGCGGCGGCCAGACCCAAGGCGACGCCGGCCAGGGTAGCTCCGAGGTTTGCGCGCAGCACCAGCCAGGCGACATTCGGTTGCGTGGCACCGAGCGCGAGGCGGATGCCGAGCTCTCGCGTGCGGCGCTGGACGCCATGGCTAACCACGCCGTAGATGCCGATCGCCGCCATGGCGAGTGCCAGCAGGGCGAAGCCGCCGACGAGCGAAGCTAACGACCGGGGCGCTTGGGTGGAGCGGGCCATCCACTCTTCCATGGGCATTACCTGGCTGGTGGCGCAGGTGGGGCATTCGGCGCGGATGAGGGCGGGAAGTTGGCGGGCGAGCGCGGTTGGGTCGCCGGTGAGTCTGAGCGCGAGTTTAAGCGCGGACACAGTCGTAACGGCTTGGGCCAGGGGGACGTAGACTTCGCCCTCCACCCATTCGGGTGGTCCGGCGAGGCTATAGCTTTTTACGTCGCCGACGATGCCGACGATGGTGCGCCATTCCTTCTCCCAAACGGGCCGCAGGCGGCGGCCAAGGGCGTTGCCGTTGGGCCAGAACTTGCGGGCGGTGGCGGAACTGATGAGGACGACGGGCGTCTCTTCCTGAGCGGTGAACCCACGGCCGGCGAGCAGCGGGACCGAGAGCGCGGCGAGATGCCCCGGAGTGGTGGAGGTGCTCCAAAGAGAAATTGCCGGCGCTTGCGGCGGGCGGGGATGGTCCTCAATGGCGGCGGCGAAGGCGGAGATGTCGGGGGAAAGGGGCAGGACGTTCATGGCGGCGACTTGGCGGACGCCGGGATAAGCGGCGAGCTTCTCCTGCAAGCGTTCAGCGAGCGCGGTGGTTTTGGCGACGGAAGCGGCGACAGCCGGACTCGCGCTCACCTCGGCCGTAATCACGCCTTCGGGGCGAAAGCCGGGGCTCACTTGGAGCAAGATCCATAGGCTTCGCAGCAGCAGGCCGGCGCCGACCAGGAGGATGGTGGCGAAGGCCGCTTCGGTGGTGAGGAGCCAATGGCCCCGAATTTTTGCCGGCGATCGGCGCAGGCTCCAGGTGGGCAGAATGCCGAACACGAGTCCAGCAAGAAGAGAAATGAGGGCGCTGAAGGCGACCACGCGGGCATCCACCGTCACTTCGTCCAAGCGAGGCGTCTCCGGTGGCAATACCTGTTTGAGGGCCGCGAGTTCGGCATGGGTCAAGGCGACGCCAAGCAGGCCGCCGGCGAGGGCCAATAGCAGGGCCTCGGTACCGAGTTGGCGCGCGAGGCGGGCGGTGGTGGCGCCTAGGGAGGTCCGCATGGCCATCTCCTGCCGGCGGGCGGAAGTTTGCCCCACCAGCAGATTGGCGACGTTGACAAGGGCAATCAACAGCACCAGACCGACCACCGCGAAAAGCAGCAGGGCTTGCACGCGAGCGCCATTGACGAGTGCGGCGCGAAGGTCCTGGATGCTGGCTTCGGTCCCCCAGGCATCGGGCATGCGCCATGGGAACATCGCCCGGATGCGGGGGATCCAGGCGCGCAGTTCGGCGGTGGCGGCGGTCGGACTGGTGCCGGGCTTTAAGCGGCCGAGGACACTGATGCCGCCCGAACCCCAATAGAGGCCAACGGCGCGGGGATCGAGGTTCATCGGCACCCAGAGCCGGGCGGCGGGCGAGGGGAAGGTGAAGCTCGCTGGCATCACGCCGACCACTTCGTAGGTGACCTCATCGAGCACCAGCGGTTGGCCGATTGCATTCGCCCGGCCGCCCAGACGCTCGCGCCAGAGGCGATGGCTGACGACGGCGACACGGCGCTTTCCCGGCTGGTCCTCACCGGGGAGGAACGTCCGGCCGAACTGCGGGCTGATGCCGAGCACGCGGAAGAAGTTGGCGGAGACCTCGCTCCCCTCTTGCCGTTCCAGGCCTTCCGGGCCGGGCGTGTAGAAGGGGCGCGTTCCCACGTGCGCGGCATAGTCGACCAGTTGGCTGTGGGCGCGGAGCGTATCGAAGGGTCCGCGCATGCCGAGGCCGTCAGCGGCGAGGAGGCGTTCCGGGGCGGGGAAGGGCAAGGGGCGAATCAGCACGCCGTCCAGCAGGCTGAAGCCTGCAGTTGCCGAGCCGATGCCGAGGGCGATGGTGGCCAAGGCCATCAGCGAGAAGGTCCGGTGGCGGGCGAGCAGGCGCACGCCAAAGGTGAGGTCCTGTTGGAATTGGTCCCAGGCCAGGGTCCCTCGGGCGTCGCGGCACTCTTCTTCGATTTTGCCGAGATGGCCCATGGTGGCGCGGGCCCGGCGACGCGCTTCGGCGGGCGCGACGCCTTGGGCCATCAATCGGTCCACTTCGCTTTCGAGGTGGTCAGCCAACTCGGCGTGCAGCTCTTGCTCCACGCTTTGCCGCTGGAAGATCGCGTGTAGCTTCTTGGGCCAACTCATGCCGACTCCAGGATGGCGTTCACCGCGCCCGACAATCGCGCCCATTGTTCGGTCTCGGTTTTGAGTTGTTTTCGGCCGGCTTTGGTGAGCGAGTAGACCTTGGTTTGGCGGCCGGTTTCGCCCACTCCCCATTCGCCCTCGATCCAGCCTTCGTGTTCGAGCTTATGCAGCGCAGGATACAGCGAGCCGTGGCTCACTTGCAGCGTTTCGCTCGACATCTGGCGTAGCCGGAGCGAGATGGCCCAGCCGGTGCGAGGCTCTTGCTGAAGGATCTTCAGGATCAGTACGTCGAGAGTGCCTTGGAGCAGGGAAGTCGGTTTCATATTCAGATGCCCGACATATGTCGGTTATCTGAATATACGCCCAAACCTCAGGGAGGTTAGCAAAAAAGTTTTTTTACACGTCGCAAATACGGACGCCCTGCTTGAGGGATCCGAGGACGTCGAGGCGTTTGGGGATGAACTCCTGGGCGACGAAGCCCTTGAAGCCGGTGTCGACGATGGCTTTCATAATGGCCGGGTAGTAGAGTTCCTGGGTCTCGTCGATCTCCGCGCGGCCGGGGACGCCGCCGGTGTGATAGTGGGCGAAGTAGGCGTTATGCTTCTTGATGGTGGCGATCACGTCGCCTTCCATAATTTGCATGTGATAGATGTCGTAGAGGAGCTTGAAGCGCTCAGAGCCCACTTGCTTGCAGAGCTCGACGCCCCATTCGGAGTGGTCGCACATGTAGTCTTTGTGGTTCACCTTGGAGTTTAGGAGCTCCATCACCAGATTCACATTGTGCTTCTCGCAGAGGGCCATCAGGCGCTTGAGGCCTTTGGCGCAATTTTCGAGGCCTTGCGCATCGGCCATGCCGTCGCGGTTGCCGGAGAAGCAGATGACGTTGGTGAGGCCGGCGGCGGCGGCTTTGGGAATCCAGTCCTCGTAGCCGGCGACGAGTTTGTCGTGGTGCTCGACGCGGTTGAAGGCTTTGGCGATGCCACCCAGGCCGTCGACGACGGGGCTGATGGTCATGGCGCAGGTGAGGTTGTACTGCTTGAGCATCGGCCAGTCGGCGGGGCCGAGTAACTCGATCGAGTTGAGGCCGAGGTCCTTGCTTTGCTTGCAGAGGTCTTCAAGGGGGACCTTCGCGTAGCACCACTTACAGACCGAGTGATTCACCCGGCCCTTCATGCCGCTCGCGGTATCGGCCGCTTGTAAACGAGAACTAAGAGACAGGGCAGCGGAAGCGGTAACCAGGCCGCGGCGGGTAAGCATAGTGCTTACATTCTACGCCCGCAAGTCGGTGCCCGTCATCTCGTCCGGTTTCGGCACGCCCAGCACGGCGAGGATGGTGGGGGCGATATCTCGCAAGGAGCCACCGGTGCGCAGCTTGGGGTGCTCGTTGTCCACCAGCAGGAAGGGCACCGGGTTGGTGGTGTGATAGGTATGCACCAGGCCGGTGGCGGGGTCGATCATCATCTCCGAGTTGCCATGGTCGGCGGTGATCATCCAGGTGGCGGGATGGGTTTGGAGCACTTCCCAGATGCGGCCCAGGCAGATGTCGCAGGTTTCCACCGCCCGCACCGCGGCTTCGAAGACACCGGTGTGGCCCACCATATCGGGGTTCGCAAAGTTGACGACGATAACGTCAAAGTCGCCCTCGGTGATCGCCTTGATGACCACGTCGCAGACTTCGGGCGCGCTCATTTCGGGCTGTAAGTCGTAAGTGGCGACTTTGGGCGAGGCGACCATTTTGCGAGATTCGCCGCTCGGAATATTCTCGTTGCCGCCGTTGAAAAAGTAAGTGACGTGAGGGTATTTTTCGGTTTCGGCGACGCGTAAGTTCGTCTTGCCGTGCGCGGCGAGGGCGTCCGACAGTAAGCCGGTGTGAGTAAGTGGGCCGAAGGCGTAAGGCAGTCCGTAACTCTTGTCGTAATCGGTCATTTGGGTGTAGCGCAAACGGAGGCGTTGGTGGACTCCGGCGGTTTTGGCGACGACGGGGTCAAGTACCATTTGGGTGATTTCGCGGGCGCGGTCGGCACGGTAGTTATAGAAGAGGATCGAGTCGCCATCCTGGACGAGGCCTTCGTCCAGAATCGTCACGGGTTCAATGAACTCGTCCGTGACGCCTTTGGCATAGGCGGCTTCGATAGCGGCGGCGGCGGTAGGGGCATGGTCGCCGGTGCCGAGGACGATGGCGGTGTAAGCTTTGGCGACGCGCTCCCAGCGCTTATCGCGGTCCATGGCGTAATAGCGGCCGCTGACGCTGGCGATCTTGCCCACGCCGAGTTCTTTCATCTTGGCTTCGAGTTCAGCGACGAAGCCGGCACCCGAGTTAGGGGGCGTGTCGCGGCCGTCGGTGAAGACGTGGACGTAGACTTCGTCCACTTGCTGGCGCTTCGCCATTTCGAGCAAGGCGTATAAGTGCGTATTCATCGAGTGTACGCCGCCGTCGCTCACTAAGCCGAACAAATGCAGGCGCTTGGTCCGCATGGCTTCGAGTAAGACGGGGTTCGTGAATAACTTGCCGTCCAGGATACTGGTGTCAATGCGAGTAACATCCATTCGAATCACGCGGCCGGAGCCGATATTCAGATGGCCCACTTCGGAGTTACCCATCTGGCCGGGGGGCAGGCCAACCCAAGGGCCGGAGGCTTCAATCAGGGTCCAGGGGTACTTACTCTGGAGCATATCGAAGTTCGGCTTCTTGGCGGCTTCGACGGCGTTGCCCTTGCCGTTGACGCGATACCCCATGCCGTCCAGAATGGTCAAAATTACTTTTTTCTTCACGTTCGTTTCCCGGGGAAAGGGCGGGCCAGGGGCCCGCCCAACGGAGTCAGACTTACCAGGCTTGCTTAAAGGCGGCGCGGCCGGCGAATTTGGCCGAGGCGCCGAGGTTTTCTTCAATGCGGAGTAACTGGTTGTATTTGGCCATGCGATCGGTGCGACTGGCGGAGCCGGTCTTGATCTGGCCCGCGCCGGTGGCGACCGCGAGGTCGGCAATGAAGGCGTCTTCGGTTTCGCCGGAACGATGCGAGACCATGGAGGTGTAACCGGCGCCGGTGGCCATAGCCATCGCGTCCAGGGTTTCGGTTAAGGTGCCGATCTGGTTCACTTTAATCAGGATCGAGTTCGCGATCCCTTCCTTGATGCCGCGGGCGAGCCGCACGGTGTTGGTGACGAACAAGTCATCGCCGACTAACTGGATTTTGTCGCCGATCGCGTCGGTGAGATACTTCCAGCCGCCCCAATCGTCTTCGGCGCAGCCGTCTTCGATAGAGATGATCGGATACTGCTTAGCCCAATCAGCCCAGAAGTCGCCCATCTCCTCGCTGGTGCGTTCGCTCTTATCGCTCTTCTTGAAGACATATTTCTTTTTGGACTTATCGTAGAATTCGCTGGCGGCGCAGTCGAGGGCGAGGGCCACTTGCTTGCCGGGCTTGTAGCCGGCCTTGACGATCGCTTCAAGGATGACTTCGATCGCTTCTTCGTTCGACTTCAGGTTCGGCGCAAAGCCGCCTTCGTCGCCCACAGAAGTCGAGTAACTACGCTTTTTGAGTACCGTCTTCAAACTATGAAAAACTTCCACGCCCATGCGGAAGGCATCGGAGAAACTATTGGCGCCGTAGGGGGCGATCATGAATTCTTGTAAGTCCACCGAGTTGTCGGCGTGCGCGCCGCCGTTGATGATATTCATCATGGGGATGGGCAGTACTTTGGCGTTCACGCCGCCCAGGTAACGGAACAGCGGCACCATCAGGCTGTCGGCGGAGGCGCGGGCGGTAGCCATGGAAACGGCAAGGATCGCATTTGCCCCCAGCTTGGCTTTGTTCGGCGTGCCGTCGAGCTTGATCATGGCGGCGTCGATGGCGGTTTGCTGTTCGGCGTCCATCCCGGTGAGCGCCTTGGCGATCTTGGTGTTGATGTTGGCGACCGCCTTCAGGCAGCCTTTGCCCAAATAGCGCTTGGCATCGCCGTCGCGTAATTCCACCGCTTCGTGCTCACCCGTCGACGCGCCGGAGGGGACCGCCGCACGGCCCAGGCTACCGTCCGCCAACAGGACTTCGGCTTCCACCGTCGGGTTGCCGCACGAATCGAGGATCTCGCGGCCCGTGATCTTGATAATTTCGTTCATGAATTCTATTGTCGCATTGGCATTGTCGCAGTGGGTCGCGTCATCATGGAAGAATGTCAAATCACAGCTTGGTCAAAATGTTCCTCCTGCTGGCGTCGGTCGCCAGTGCGCAAACGAGTTTTGACGCCCAGTTTGAGCAATTCAAACGCGAAGCGACGCCGGAACAGCTTTATGCATTTTTGTACGCGATGCCCAAGGGTGGCGATTTGCACCATCACGGCACCTTGGCCGCCTATCCCGAGGAGTGGCTGGCCGCAGCCACCGATCCGGCCGTGACGCGGGGCAATACCTTCTTTACGCGGCTCCGCTTCAACGCCTGTCCCGACAGTCCGGAACCGTTTTTGCGCTATCAGACGATTGCCCGTTACGCAGTGCAGAAGCTGTCGACTTGCGCGCAAGAAGAATATGCGCGACTCGACCAGTTGAGCCCGGAGCGCCGCACGGAGTGGCTGAGCGCCATGCGCTTGGATAAGGCGGGCGAGGGCCGCGACGAGTTCTTTGAGCAGGCCGCGCCCCGCCTTTCGGGGCTCGTTCGTGACCCCAACGTGTTGGCCGAGGTGATGGCGCGTTACATCCAGCGTTATGGCCGCGAAGGTGTGCGGTACGTCGAAACGCAGGTCGGATTGTTAGGCGGCTTCGACCCGGAGGGGAATCCCTATCCGCTCGAAAAGGTGGCCGAAACGCTGCGGCAAATGCTGGCCCGGCCGGAGGTGAAGGCGTCCGGTGTCACGGTACGTTTCCAGATCGTGATCATCCGCTTTCGTCCCGATGCCGAGCAGCGCATCGAAGAGGCCTACACGTTCCTCGACCGGAATCGCGACTTGTTTGTGGGGTTGAATATGGCCGGGAGGGAAGACAACGACAAAGGCCATCCGCTGCGCTTTCTCGAAACCTTTCGGAAGATGCGACGCAAGTATTCTGGAATCCACTTGTCGATCCACGCCGGCGAGGTGGACTCCCCCGGTACGCAGGTGCGCGATACGCTGCTGATCGGCGCCGAAAGGATCGGGCACGGGCTAAATCTGATTACCGACCCCGACACGCTAGTCCGCATGCGGGACCGGCGGCAGTTAGTGGAAATCAACTTAATTTCGAACCGCCTGCTCGAGTATTTTCCTGACCTGAACCAGCACCCTTTTCCGGAGTATCTGCGCAACGGCGTGCCGGTGTGTCTGAACACCGACGACCCCGGCGTATGGGACTCGAATCTGACCGATGAGCATGTAACGGCGATCCGCTATTTCAACTTGACCTGGGGGGAAATCAAGCAGATGGCGCGCGACAGTCTGCAGTATTCGTTCGCGCAGAGTGAGGTGAAGCGCTTAATGCTGGCGAATTACGAAATTGCGATTGGCAACTTCGAATCGCGCTTGGGGAAGGGCATCGTGGGGGCATTGGGCGCAGTGAAACCCGAGATTTCGGGGTATGCTCGGCGCAATCTGCTGGCCAAGTGATTCGAAACGGCGAACTTCTCTTCTATATCGTTAAATATAAACAACTTATCCTCAAACGGGGCCATCCACGCGCATCCCTGGGTTTCCGCGCAAGTGATAGAAATAAATAAACTTAGGTCAAAAAGTAGCCGACGCCGGCGGTGATTTCGTTCTATGTCATTCAAATAAAAAGCGTATCCGCCGGTTGGCCCGCATTTTTCCGCTGGTGGTGGGCGGTGAGTTGCTATGGTGGCTATGTTGTTTGTCTTCAATGGGCTAGGCGGAAACCCAGGGATGCGCGTGGATGGCCTCGATCAGAGGAAAACTGTTTATTTACTATGCTTTATGGGTCATAAGCGAAAATGGCTCACGAAAGAAGCTGCGTTAGTCCCGTTCCGGGCACACCGACTCAAAGCCCAACCCGCCGCTTTCACGCGACGGGTCAGGGAAGAACGGCACCGTTAGAAGGCCGCGAAGAAGACCTTCACCGTCGCGATGGAGAATCTGCCATCTCCGTCGGTCGCTGTCAGCTCGAACTGATACTCGCCATAGTTGTATTGGTTAAAGCGGACGGTGGGCGTGGCCGTATCGGCGCCGCGGATCTCAAGCGGAGTCCGCGGACCAATGGCACGCCACGAATACCGGAACAGCTTATTATCCGGATGCGCGCTGGCCGAGCCATCCAGCCGAGTCTCCTGGCTGGTGGTGACGAAGTTGGCGCCCGCATTGGCTACCGGCGCCCGGCCGCCTTGGGTGGGTAGGGCCACCACAGTGACGATCAACTGCTGCGTCAGCGTGGTCCGCGCGCCGGTCGCCGTCAAGGTGTAGGCGGTGGTGGCGTTTGGCTTCACGACGATGGAACCCGATCCGGCGACGGTGCCGACGCCCGATATCGAGACGTTAGTCGTATTCTCCGTGATCCAGGTGAGCGTCACTTCGCCGCCGGGCCGCGTGGTATCGGGCGATGCGGTGAAGCTGATGATGGCTGGCGGCCGGGCGACCGTCACCGTCGTCTCGGCCGTCACCGGCTCGCCGGATTGATTACGCGCCGTTAGGCGGTAGGTGGTGGTGGTGGTGGGGCTCACGTTAAACGTGCCGTTGTTGCCCACCACGCCGATCGTCGAGATCGATACGTCGGTGGCGTTCTCCACGCTCCAGAGTAAGGTGGCCGTGTCGCCCACCACAATCGATTGCGGGGCGGCGGTGAAGCGCAGGATCCGCGGCGCCGAAGGCGGCGTCACCTGGATGGTGGTGTTGGCGGTAACTTCGCCGAACTTCGTCTTCACCGTCAAGGTGTAGGTGGTGGTCTGCGTCGGCGAGACCGATTGCGAGCCGTTGGCGGCGACAGGCCCCGTACCCGACAGTTCCACCGTCTCAGCGCCTTCGGTCTGCCAGCTCAGGGTAGAGCTTTGACCGGCCGAAATGTTCATCGGCGAGGAGGTGAAGGTAATGATGCGGCCCAGCGGCTTCTCCACCGTCACGGTAACCGGCTCATTCAACTCCTGGTTGTTGGCGCCCTTCGCGGTCAGCCGGTAGACCGTGGTGTCGGCCGGAGCGACGGAGACGCTGCCGCCTTTGGCATCGACGCGCCCGATAGTGGAGATCTCGACGCTTTCGGCGTTGTCTACCTGCCACGTTAGGGTGCTGCTTTGGCCGCTACGCACGTTGGACGGATTCGCGGTG
>JBBQQS010000078.1:0-14194 GCA_038215525.1 Bryobacterales bacterium | reverse complement strand
ACCTGTTTATGAACGGCGGCGTTTCGCATGTCGATACGTTTGACCCGAAGCCGCAGTTGACGAAGGTTGGGGGCAAGCCGATTCCGATCACGCTGAAGACGGAGCGGCGGACGGGGTCGGCGTTTGCTTCGCCGTTCTCGTTTAAGCCGTACGGGAAGAGCGGGATTGAAGTGAGCGAGATTTTTTCGAACGTCGGGGAGTGCGTGGACGATCTCTGCGTGATCCGGTCGATGCATACCGATATTCCGAATCATGAGCCGTCGCTGATGATGTTGAATTGCGGCGATGTGCGGCAGGTGCGGCCGAGCTTTGGGTCGTGGGTGACGTATGGGCTGGGGACGGAAAATGAAAACCTGCCGGGGTTCATTGTGTTGTGCCCGGACGGGCTGCCGACACAGGGCAATCAGAACTGGCGCAGCGCATTTTTGCCGGGGGCGTTTCAGGCGACGCATATCGATACGCGCGAGGTGCAGATCGAGAAGTTGATTGAGAACATTCGAAACACGACGACGACGGCGAAGGAGCAGCGGCGGGAGTTGGATCTGCTGAAGGAGCTGAACCAGGGGTTTCAGGAGCGACGTCAAAATGACGCGTTGCTGGAAGCGCGGGTACAGTCGTTTGAGTTGGCGTATCGAATGCAGATGGAGGCGGACGACGCGTTTGATTTGACGAAGGAACCGGCGTCGATGCACAAGCTCTACGGAGAGGGGATGCAGGCGCGGCAGATGATGATTGCGCGGCGGTTGCTTGAGCGGGGCGTGCGGTTTGTGCAGGTGTGGCACGGGGCGGGGCAGCCGTGGGATAGCCACGACGACATCAAAACGAACCACGGGCGGTTAGCGCGGGAGTGCGATCAGCCGATTGCGGCGTTGCTGAAAGATCTGAAGCAGCGGGGTATGTTGGAGGATACGCTGGTGCTGTGGGGCGGGGAGTTTGGACGGACGCCGACCGTGGAGTTACCGGACCTGGGGGCGAATTCGGGGATGGTGAACGGGCGGGATCATAACCCCTATGGGTTCAGCATGTGGCTGGCGGGAGGCGGGGTGAAGAAGGGGCTGGCGTATGGGGCGACGGACGAGTTCGGGTTCGCGGCGGCGGAGAACAAGGTGCATGTGCATGATTTGCACGCGACGATGCTGCATCTGTTGGGCTTCGACCATGAGAAGTTTACTTACAAGTACGCGGGGCGGGACTTCCGGCTGACGGACGTGCATGGACGAGTGGTGAGGGACATACTGGCGTAGGGCGGGGCATGACCCCTTGCGCTGGGGCGGCGTGCGGGATATAAGAGCGGGGATGAAAAATCTATCGCTACTTGTCCTGACAGTACTGTGCGCCGGGCTTTGGGCTCAGGATACGCGCGGTAAGATCTCTGGCACGGTGACCGATGCTCAGGGCGCGACGGTGGCGAATGCCTCCATCGCGATTACGAATCTCGGGGCCGGGCTGACGACGTCGCTGAGAACGGGGGCGAATGGGTACTACGAGGCGCCGCTGCTGCTGCCGGGAAAGTACAGCGTAACGGTGGAGATGGCGGGGTTCAAGCGGTTGGTCCGATCGGGGCTGAGCTTGGGGTTGGGCGAACAGTTGCTGATCGATGGGCGGCTGGAGGTGGGCGGGACGACCGAGTCGGTAACTGTGACGGCGGAAGCGTCGATGCTGGATACGAATACGGTGACGACGGGCCGGGCGATTACGCATCGGGAGGTGATGGACTTGCCGGTGTTAGGGAACAACATCTCGATGCTGACGCGCATGGCTCCCGGGGTGCAGGTGCCGGGGACGACGCAATTTTTAGTGCAGGGGCAGGTGGGCGGCGGATCGCAGTACAACAGCCCGGGCGGGGTGGGTGGCAACGAATGGTCGATGGACGGGGCGTCGACGAACGGGACGGATCGGAGGGTGTCGTTCATGCCGAGCCCGGATGTGGTGGATGAGTTCAAGATTGAGACATCGAACTTCGATGCGGCGTTTGGCCACTCGACGGGGTTGAACATCACGATGTCGACTAAGTCCGGGGCGAATGCGTTTCATGGGTCGGCGACCTACCAATACTTCAATCAGCGATGGAACGCCGCTTCGTTCTTCGTGAAGCAGGCGCGGTATCAACAGATCGCGGTTGCCCGGGCGGCGAATAACCTTGCGCTGGCCGATCAGTTGGCGGGGCAGCCGATGCTTCCGGCGGGGCATACGAATAACTATCACGGCACGGTGAGTGGCCCGGTGCGGATTCCGAAGCTGATGGATGGGCGGAACAAGTTGTTTTTCTTTCTGGGCTATTCGGGGCTCAAGAATCAACAGGCGGCGCGGCCGAGCGAGATCAACTACACGGTGCCGACGGTGGCGATGCGGGCTGGGGATTTCTCGAAGTTGCTGCCGGTGGATGCGGTGCGGTATCAGGTCTATGATCCGCTGAGTACGCGGCCGGACCCGGCGCGGGCGGGCCACTTTGTACGGGACGCGTTTGCCGGGAACATTCTTCCCCGAAGCCGGATGAATAACCCGATGTACGACTTCTACACGAAGCGGATGCCGCTGCCAAACAATGATCCGACGGACCCGCGGCGGGAGCCGTTTAATAACTACCTCGCCACCGGCATGCCAAATAACGTGACGTATCAATCGTGGAACAACCGGATCGATTACCAGGCTTCGGCGAAGCACCGACTCTTTTTTCGTTGGTTGAAGAGCAGCTACCTGGAAGACGCGCAGGACTTTACTTACCAAACCGAGGCGGGGCTGATGGCATGGAACGAGAAGCGGCCGACGAGAAGCGCGGCGCTGGACTGGACGTATGCGGCGAGCGCGACGACGGTGCTTAACGTGTCGGTGGACGGGAACCAATTCCTGCAGCAAAACCAACGCCTGGGGACGCGGAAGTACAAGCCGACCGACGCGGGGCTGCCGAGCTACGTGGACGCCAAGTGTGGCGACGGCTGCGTGATGCCGCGGATCATTTGGCCGGGAATGACGTTCTGGAGTGGGGACATGGTGATGAGCACGACGGTGGATCCGGGGCCGGTGGGGCGGCAGCAGGCGTTGAAGTTCAACCTGTCGCAAGTGCGCGGGGCGCATTCGTTGCGGGCGGGAATTGACTTCCGGCAGCACTATCGGACGCAGTTGCGGACCGGTGGGTTTACGTCGGGAAACTTCACGTTTGCGAACAATTATGTACGTAAGGACGAAGATGGGTTGACGCCGGCCGGGGCGTTAGGGCTGACTTGGGCCACCTTCGCGCTGGGGATGCCGACGGGGATGTCGGTGGATACGAACGACACGTTCGCGTTGATGAGCCCTTACTACGCGTGGTACGCGCAGGACACCTGGCGGCTTTCGCGGAACCTGACGGTGACGATGGGACTTCGTATTGAATACGAGCAAGGGCCGACGGAACGGTACAACCGGGCGCTCGCGTATTTTGACCCGAAGCTGGAGCTGCCGATCAGCGCGGCGGCGCAGGCGGCGTATGCGCGGAATCCGCTGCCGGAGTTGCCGGCGAGCCAATTTGTGGTGAGGGGCGGGACGGTGTATACGGGCCAGAACGGGGTGAGCCGGCGGCTATGGCGGAATGAGTTGATGTGGTTGCCGCGGGTATCGGCGGCGTGGACGCTTTCCCCGAAGACGGTGGTGCGCGGTGGCTATGGGAGCTACTACGACACGCTGAACGTGATGAATCAAGCGGCGGATCAGTATGGGTTTGCGCGGGCGACGAGCACGGTATTGACGAATGACTTCGGGGTGAACTGGTTGGCGGGGAACCCAGGGGCGGGACGGTCGCCGTTGACGGATCCGTTTCCGGTGCGGAGGGACGGGACACGGTTCGATGTGCCGCTACGGGACTCGTTAGGATCGATGGCTCGGGCAGGGCAGGGGTTTACTTACACGGGCTTCGATCGATTGCATCCGCGGGTGCAGCGCTGGAGGGTGGGCGTGCAGCGAGAGCTATCGGCGAACATGATGGTGGAGGTTTCGTATTGGGGCCAATGGGCGGACCGGATCAACGTGACGGTGCGCGAGGACGCGCTGCCCGCGGGATTTTGGGCGACGGGGAACATCCGGAACAACGCAATTGCGACTGAGCTGAATCGGCAGGTGCCGAACCCGTTTTTATTGAGCAATTTCGCGTCGCTGCAGGGAACGAACCCGGTGCTGTATCAGCACCTGTCGACGCTAGGGGCGTTTACGAGTCCGACGATTGCGAAGAACCGGCTGTTGCGGCCCTTCCCGCAAATGAATGGGCTCAACAACAATGCGGTGCCGGTGGGGAATGCGCGGACGCATGCGCTGGAGATGAATTTTCTACGGCGTTTTTCGGGAGGATTCAATTTGAACGCGTCGTATACGCGAATGCTGCAGGAGAATCGAACGATCCTGGAAAACGAGTTTGAGTCGACCCCGCGGATCTTCTGGCCGAGCGACACGGCGCGGCCCCATCGGTTTACGGCGACGGGGATTTACGAGTTGCCGTTTGGCAAGGGGCGATCGTATTTCCAACAAGGGATTCTGAACCATCTCTTCGGTGGGTGGCAGATGGCGGCGACGTACGAGTTTCAGCCGGGTCCCCTGCTGGGTTGGGGAAACATCTTTTACAACGGCGATGTGAGTCAGTTTGAGGGGAGCGCGACGGCGAATGGGCGGTCGCTCGAGCAGTGGTTCAATACCGGCCTGCCTTTCGAAAAAGTGCCGGGGAACCAGCCGGCGGCGTTCCATGTGCGGGTGTTTCCGCGCTTTTTCAACGGACTGCGCGCCGACGGGGTGAACCAATGGAACGTGAATTTGCTGCGCGAGTTTCGGATGACGGAGAAGGTGCGTTTACAAGTGCGGGCGGATGTGATCAACTTGCAGAATCGTTCGCAGATGAACTCGCCGGATATATCCCCCGTGTCGACGAACTTCGGGCGGATTCAGAGTCAGACCTCTTCGCTAAACCGGTTCTATCAAGTGCAAGCGCGGATTCAATTTTAGGAGAGAGCTAGAGATGTCAATGGACCGCCGAACCTTATTGCGGGGTGCCGGGCTGCTCGGCTTGGATGCGATGTTTATCGCGGAGCGGACGGACGCCGCGGCCGTAGGCCCGAACGATGTGATCAAAGTCACGAAGCTCGAGACCTTCGTGCTGAAGAACTCGTGGGTATTCGTGAAGATTTCGACTGACGCCGGGGTGACCGGTTGGGGCGAAATGTTGAAGGACGACGCGAAGGCCTGCGCGGCTGGGGCGATGGAGGTGGCCAAGTATCTCGTAGGGCAGGACCCTTGCCGGGTGACCCACCACTGGCAGGCGATTCACCGGGGGGCTTTCTACCGCGGGGGGCCGGTGAAGACGGCAATCCTGAGCGGGATTGATCAGGCGCTGTGGGACATCAAGGGCAAGGTGTACGGGGTGCCGGTGCATAAACTGCTGGGCGGGCCGACACGGGACCGGGTGCGGGTGTATGGGACGTTGAGCGATAAGACCGGGGTGAACGCGATCAAGGTGAGGCTGCAAGGGGGCAAGCGTCTTCCGTTCAAATACAACGAAGGGCAGATGTTCGTCGAAGAGGTCGTCGAGCGGTTCAAGGCGCTTCGAGAGAAGGTGGGCAAGGGCGTCGACATCGGCGTGGAGTTTCATGGGGCGGTGCAGCCGCCGACGGCGATCGTTTTGATGAAGGCGCTGGAGCCGTACTTCCCGTGGTTCTACGAGGAGGTGGTGCAGGCGTTGAACGTAGACATTATGGCCGAGTTGGCCAAGAAGACTCATATTCCTTTGGCCACTGGAGAACGTATCTTTACGAAGTGGGGCTTTAAGGAGATCCTCGAAAAACGCGCGGCGATGATTCTGCAGCCGGACATCTGCTACGCCGGAGGGATCACGGAGCTGAAGATTATTGCGGGGATGGCCGAGGCTTACTACACGCCGATGGCACCGCATAATCCGCAGGGGCCGTGTTCTTTGGCGGCCAGCTTGCAACTGGCGGCTGCGATTCCGAACTTCCTAATTCAGGAACGGGGGGACAACGAGTACTTGGATTTGCTGAAGAAGCCGTTGCCGCCGGTCGTGAATGGATACCGGCCGCTGCTGACGGAGCCGGGGTTAGGAATCACGATTGACGAAGACAAGCTGCGGGCGCAGGTGGGCGAGCCGCGGCCTTATTTGACGCAGTACGACACGGACGACGGCTCAGTGATCGACTGGTAAAGGCCGACGACGAAGGAGGGGCCAAGCGAGGCAGCCGAGGAGCGTGAGAGCGCTGATGAGGCGGCAGAGCTTGGCCTCGGTTCCTCCGTCGTAGACGAGGAGGACGGGCTCTGTCGAGACGATCTGGCCTTGGGCGTCCTGCGTGAGGGGCGAGGGTTGGCCGTTGGCATTAAAGGCCTTCCAGCCGGGGTGCCAGTTGATGGGCGCAGTGCCGGGGCCGGCGGCGTAGACGTGGTTATCGTCCAGCCAGGTTAATGGGGTGGTGGGGCCACGGGGAATAGCGTAGATGCGCGTATCCTCCTCTTCCCAGAGGACGGTGAGCCGATCGGCGAATTGGGTGGGCTTTGCGTAGGGCTTCCAGAATTCGGGACTCGCCTTGCCGGAGACGACGAGGGCTTCGACGCCGACCTGTTGAAGGAGAGCGACGGCGCGGCCCGGGTTGGTTTCGGCGAAGACCTTGTTCATGAGCGTCTGCTGCATGGTGGTGGGGGCGGTGGGGTACGAGCCGCCGGTGTACTGGTGGACGGCGGAGAAGGCGTTCATCCATTGGGCGATCGAGCCGGGGGCGAAAACTATCTTGTCGGGGATGTTCTGCTGCATCCAGCGAGCGGCGCGATACTCGATGCTGCCGACGGGGTCGGAGCGATGGATAACGTCCTTCGAGAAACGGCGGAGGTGGACGATCTGTTGGCTGGCGGGCCAGAGGACGGCGAGGGCGACAGCGATGCGAAGCCACTTTGGGGCGCGGTCGACGAGCGGGGCGAAGGTGAAGACGGCGAGGAGAACGAGGGCGAATTCGAGTTCGATCTTATAGCGAAGGGGCTGTTGGAGAAAGTGGATGCCCCAGCGGATTTCGAGCCAGGGAATAGCGGCGAAGACGGCGGCGAGGATGAGGAACAGTCGATAGTAGTTGGGCAGGCGGCGGGTGGCTAGCGCGAGTGCGGCGATGAGGGCGGCGATGGCGGCAAGCCCCCACCAGGATTGCGTGCTCCAGGCGCTCTCCGGGTACAGCGCGCCGTTGGCGCTGAGGATCCGGAAGAGCGAGGGAGGATAGAACGGGCAGACGACCAGATAGCCAAGCAGGCCAGCCAAAGCGACCTTCTTCCATTGGCCGGAGACGATGGTCCAGACGAGGCCAAGGAGCGCGGCTCCCGTGACGCCAAAGGCGCTCGCCAGGGCGGCTAAGGCGACGGCCCACCAACGCCAGCCGAGGAGGAGGAGGCTCAGGGCGAGGTAGTGCGGGGCTTCGTCCCAGACGAAGTGAAGATAGAGGCGGCGGGCATCGGCGAGGTGGGCCCAGGCGAAGGCACCATCGGGAAGGAGGAGTTCGGTGGGAGAGGAGAGCGTGTAGACGAGGGCGGCGATGAAGCTCCAGCCGGGCTTTTCTGTGAGGTGCCAGGCGAACCAGAAGAGGGCCAGGGGGCCGAGGGCGAGACCGAGGCCCATGACGACGTAAAGGCCGAGATGGCGGGCGAGCCAGGGGACGAGTGGGGCGTAGGTCAACTCGAAGGGCATTCCTCCGTACCAATAGGGCCACCAGTGGGGAGTCGCCCAATGGCTGTCGGCCAAGTTGGCGATGGCTAGCCAATAGCCGTGCATGGATTGGGGTTGGGCGGAGAAATCGATGGCGAAAATCTGGCGGATGAGATAGAGGTTGAGCCAGAGGATGGCGATCGCGTAAGCCCAGGGAAGCGCGCGACGGTTCACTCCGTCACTATCCCATGGCGAAGTGAAATAATCTGTTCGTTGAACATGGTATCTGAAACGACACGGACGGTACAAAAGGCGGCGACGCGGTTGAGGATTTTGGAAGCGGCACGGGCATCGCTGGAGACGGCCGGTTATGAAGGAACGAATCTGCGGGAGGTGGCCCGAGTGGCGGGGGTATCGACGGGGGCGATCCTGGCCCACTTCGGCGATAAGCAGGACCTGCTGCATGCGGCGTTGTTTGATGATTTAGAGCTGACTTGGGCCGAAGCGCGGTCGACGGCGCGGGGACGGTCGTTGAAGCGGGACCTTGGGAAGATTGCGGAGACGTTCTTTGGGTTTTATGCCAAGCGGCCGGCGTTGTCGCGGGCGTTGTTGCGGGAGTCGCTGTTTGCGGGGCCGCATTGGAGCGAGCGTTTTGCGGCGCAGGTGGCGGAGGTGCATCAACACGTGGCGGGATTGCATCGGGCGGCGCGGGGATCTACCGCGGCGGAGGCGGGGTTGTTCGGAGCGGCCTTCTTTTCGTTCTACTATTTTGCGCTTCTGGCTTGGCTGCAGGGCGGCCATCCGGATCCGTTGGGGCTATTTCGGAAGCTGTTGGCGCAGCATATGGAGAAGAGGTGATGGCATCGATTTTATTCAAGAGTAAAGAGGATCTAGAGAGGATGCGGGAGGCGAGCCGCTGGTTTTTGGCGCGGGTGCCGGGAACGGTGGAGGAGCGGTATGTGGAGACGCGTTGGGGACGGACGCGGGTGCTCGAGACGGGGCCAGCGGACGGAGTGCCGTTGGTTGTGTCGCACGGGGCGATGGCGTCGGCTTCGCATGTGTTGCCGGAGTTGGGTCCGATATTGGGCCAGTGCCGGGTATATGCCTTGGATATACTGGGCCAGTCGCCGTGGAGCGAGGATCGGAAGTTGGACGACTACGGCGGGTGGTTGGACGAAGTGGCGACGGCGGTGGGGCTGGCGCGATTTGCGTTGCTCGGCGCGAGTTGGGGCGGGATGGTGGCGCTGCGGGCGGCGTTGACGTATCGGTGGCGGCCGACGGCGGCACGGCTCGAGAGAATCGTGGCGACGCACTTCACCGCGCGGCATGCGGAATGGGAACGATATCTGGGCGAGGCGCTGCTGGCTTTTCGGCTGGACTTTCAGGTGCCGCGGCTGGGGAAGGGGGACGGCTGGGAGCGGATTCAATGTCCGGTGTTAGCCCGACTTTCGCAGTTCGCGGGCATTTTTAGCTATTTTCGGTTCAAAATGGCGACTAAGTTCAATGATTGCAGCGAGGCGATTTCAAAAAGGCTGCGGTGAAGACCTACCCCCTAGCAAAAGCCTAAGCATTCTGCCATTCTGCTGTTTCGATGTTTCTGCGTCAACCGAAGCGGAAAAAAGATGGCAAAGGTCATCGCTACTTCAGCGTCGAAGAGAATCGACGGCTGAGCTCTGGCAAGACGGTGACGCGGGATTCCTTTTCGTTTCAGGTGGACCGGGACAAGCGCAAGCAGGCCGAGTGGCGCGATGGACACTATTTGCTGTGGTCGAATCTGACCGGCGGCGACCCGGCGGTGCTTTGGGCGCGCTATGTGCAAAGGACACAGATCGAGGCGGTGTTCCGCTCGCTCAAAAGTGAACTGGGGGTTCGACCGGTTTATCACCAACTGGCGCATCGCGTGGATGCGCACATTTTGGTGGCGTTTTTGGCCTATTCGTCCCAGGTGACGTTGAAGCACCGATTGCTGATCCATGCACCGGGCTTAACCCCTACGGCGGTACTGGAAAAGCTGACGTCCATTCAGATGATCGACGTTCATCTGCCGACCGTAGATGGCCGGCGATTGATTCTGCCTCGCTATACGCAGCCGGACACGGACGCGAAGATCCTGCTGGATAAACTGCGCTTGGCCCTGCCGACTCAACAGTCCACGGATCACCTCGGCCCAGATCAAACAGCCTTCGCTCCCCGTCGCAGGTTGATTCACTCTTGTGGTGAAAACCTACGGCATCCTTTGACTGATTCTAAGAGCCTTAGCTGGCTCGAATCGGCTTAACTGCAAAAGTCGGACTAATCTGGAGCATACGGGGGCGACCAGAAAGGGGCACTTGGGTGGGGCCAATTCAGGCATGGACCCGGAGAGACGGCCTCGGTGGCGATAAGGTTCGTTGGCTGGGTGAGACTGGCGACGGGGCCATATGGGCTGTTTCGAAGCCGGAGGCTCAAGAGCAAGGCCTTAAGAATGCAAAGATCGAGATCCGTCCACGATAGGAAGTTAGTTATGTTTGTTCAGTTTTCGGTTGTCTCGCCTATCTCATTAGGTGGTTCGAGAGATGCTCTCGGGAAGCATGATTAGGCTTATGAGCCCTCACCAGGCAGGACACATTGTGCAGAGATTGTATGTTGTTGCAGCGGCACGCACTAAGAGTCGAGAAAGTCGTCGAGGGTGCGGCGCTCACTAGAGCTTGAGGAGTTAAGCCCTGCCGCTGCGGCGGCTTCAGAGGTGTAGATGGGGAAGAGCTGGTCCATGTGGGTGATGCGAAGAGATTCACGAACCTGCTTGGTGGGATTGAGTAGGGCCATCGCACCGCTGCGGCGCGTGACGGAAGCATAGACACCAACGAGATCGCCGATGCTCATACTATCGAGGAAATCCACCTGGGAAAGATCGACAAGGAGGCGGTGATGACCTTGGTCGAAGTGGCTGAGAAGGTTTTGCCGCAACACATCGCCTGTACCAAAGACCAGGCGGCCACGTGGAGAAAAGATGACGATGCCACCTGTTTGCCGGATTCCAATGTCGGTGCTCATTTCGATTTCTCATTATGCGATAAAAGAAGTGGTTGCGAGCGCGGTCTCTGGCGGCGTGCGCTTGACCGGCTTGGCTTTCCCGGCATTGAGCTTTACCAGACGACTCGCACTGGATAGAGCTGAAAGGCTCGATCGCTAGTGATAATCGCAAGGCCGCCCATGAGCGCCTGAGCAATCAGCATCCGGTCGAAAGGGCCTTTGTGGAAGAGTTGCAGCTTCTCGGCAGCAAGGGCGTCTGATTCCGAAAGCGAGAGGCACTAGAATCGCCTTGCACAAAACCTTCGCCCCGTGACACAAGGGTGTGGAGCGCACAAAGCTACATGGGTTTGGCCTTGGCCCATCCCTGTCACGAGTGGGCGGTGCTGAAAATTACAATCCAGGCGCTTCACGATCAAAACCGGCAAACACTGCACCCCAAGGCAATCGGAGACGCGTTCACGAAACTTTTGTAGCCAGAAGTTCCGGGCAGCCGGTTCGGCTTTGCTGCATGAAAAGAGTTGAGAGAATTATCCAAGGGCGTCGTTTGTCGATGCATTTTGATCTAAATCGAAGGATGATGGAAAGCTGGGGGCTGAAGTCCCCAATACTCCGGAGGAAAACTTGTCAACAGAATCACAATGCCCGTTTTCGGGTGGCGCACGCAAGCAGGCAAAGGCTGGAGCCTCAACCAACGCCATCTGGTGGCCCGAGCAACTGAACCTCAAAATCTTGCACCAACACTCTTCGTTGTCGGACCCCATGGACGGGACTTTCGACTACGCTGAGGAATTCAAAAGTCTCGACCTTCATGCTGTTGTGAAGGATCTTCATTCCCTGATGACTGCCTCGCAGGATTGGTGGCCGGCAGATTACGGCCATTACGGCCCGTTTTTCGTGCGTATGGCCTGGCATAGCGCCGGCACGTACCGGATCGCGGATGGCCGGGGCGGCGGTGGCACAGGTGCACAACGATTTGCTCCGCTCAACAGTTGGCCGGATAACGTGAGCCTAGACAAGGCGCGCCGATTGCTCTGGCCGATCAAGCAGAAATACGGCCGGAAGATTTCGTGGGCCGATCTAATGATTCTGGCAGGCAATGTGTCTCTCGATTCGATGGGCTTTCAGACCTTCGGTTTCGGCGGCGGGCGTGTAGATATCTGGGAGCCGGAAGAAGACATCGACTGGGGCCCGGAAAGCAAGTGGCTGGGGGACGAACGCTATCGCGGCGACCGTCAACTCGACAACCCGCTGGGCGCTGTGCAGATGGGCTTAATCTATGTGAACCCACAAGGGCCTAACGGGAATCCGGATCCGCTAGCTGCGGCCAGAGACATCCGCGAGACTTTTAGCCGCATGGCCATGGATGACGCGGAGACCGTTGCACTGATCGCCGGTGGACATACTTTTGGTAAAGCGCATGGCGCGGCTGACGCAGACAAGTATGTTGGACGTGAGCCGGAAGGCGCCGGAATTGAAGAGCAGGGCTTCGGCTGGAAGAACAGTTACGAGAGCGGTGTTGGCCCTCATGCGATTACCAGCGGCCTTGAAGGCGCCTGGACGACCAACCCGGTGAAGTGGGACAACAACTACTTCGAGAACCTTTATGGCTATGAATGGGAACTGACCAAGAGCCCCTCCGGTGGATATCAGTGGACGCCCAAAGAGGCCAGTGCGGCGGGTACAGTGCCCGACGCTTTTGATGCGGCCAAGAAGCATGCACCGATCATGTTTACCACTGACCTTTCGCTCAAGATGGACCCGGCTTATGGTGAAATTTCGAAGCGCTTCATGGAGAACCCGCAAGAATTCGCCGATGCTTTTGCCAAGGCCTGGTACAAGCTGACGCATCGCGATATGGGGCCCATTGCACGCTATCTAGGCGCACTGGTTCCTGCCGAACCACAGATCTGGCAGGATCCTGTTCCGGTAGTGGATCATGAACTGATCGGAGAGCAGGATATTGCTGCGCTGAAGTCGAAGCTTCTTGCTTCTGGACTCACAATTTCCGAGTTGGTGACGACGGCATGGGCATCGGCGTCTACGTTCCGTGGCACCGACAAGCGAGGTGGAGCCAACGGGGCTCGTATTCGCCTTGCGCCACAGAAGGATTGGAAGTCGAATCAACCGGCTGAACTGGCGAAAGTGCTGGGGAAACTGGAAGGCATCCAGAAGGATTTCAACGCCAGTGGCAAAACGGTTTCGCTGGCTGACCTGATCGTGCTAGGCGGCTGCGCTGCAGTTGAGGCAGCGGCGGCTAAGGGCGGCCATGCGGTAACGGTTCCGTTTTCGCCTGGGCGCACGGACGCAACGCAGGAACAGACCGATGTGCATTCGTTTGCCGTGCTTGAGCCGGTAGCTGATGGCTTCCGTAACTATCTTTGTGCAGGACTTGAGGCATCGGCGGCTGAACTGCTGGTAGACAGGGCAAGCCTGATGAAGCTGAGTGCTCCCGAAATGACCGTGCTTGTTGGCGGTATGCGGGCACTAGGCGCAAACTTCGGGCAGACCAAGCTTGGAGTTTTCACAAAGCAGCCTGAGACATTGACGAATGATTTCTTCGTCAACCTGCTTGATATGAGCACGAAGTGGCAGAAGTCGAGCACTGCTGAAGGTGTGCTTGAGGGACGCGACCGGACGACGGGCGAGTTGAAGTGGACTGGCACTATGGTGGATCTGGTCTTCGGTTCGAACTCGCAGCTTCGGGCAGTTGCCGAAGTCTATGCTTGTGACGACTCGAGGGACAAGTTCGTGAAAGACTTTGTGGCAGCCTGGAACAAGGTGATGAACCTCGGTCGCTATGATCTGAGGTAAGCGCTGAACTAAGCGATGAAAAGGGGGCCGTCTACCAAGTAGAAAGCCCCCTTTTCTGTTGTCAGGGCTGAAGTCGAAAGAGATGGGGGATTCGGCTTGAAGCTGTTGATATGGTTTTGGGTCAGAAGAGGCCCTTGAGGAGAAGAAATATGCAGACACGTCAATTGGGCAAGAGTGGACTTGAAGTTTCAGCGATTGGGCTAGGGTGCATGGGGATGAGCTTTGGCTATGGCCCTGCTCATGACAAGCAGGAAATGATCGCATTGATGCGGGCGGCAGTGGAGAGCGGTGTCACTTTCTTTGACACGGCTGAAGTGTACGGTCCGTTCATTAATGAAGAGCTGGTGGGTGAGGCTCTTGCGCCCTTCCGAGGGCAAGTCTCGATCGCTACCAAGTTTGGGTTCAAGCTGGATCCAGCAAAGACACCAGCCTGACCCGTCCCTACGCATTTCATTGGCATTTTTGGCAGTTTTTCGCGAAACAACCGCCAACCATCCATAGCGCTTTCTCCCGTCCAGCGCCGCATATCTACGGCTAACCCACTCATAAAAAAGCGCTTAACCAGATTTACTTCTCTCGCTACGATTTCAAACTCTCTCCCCTTTACGGCTTAAATTTTCCGAAAAACGCAAAGGGACGGGTCAACTTCAAGCCGCAAACCGCGCCGTCTCATGCCCAATACCGGGTCAGCACCCGCCGCGAATTGTTTTCTAACCACACCTT
>JBBQQS010000077.1:0-14239 GCA_038215525.1 Bryobacterales bacterium | reverse complement strand
GGCGGTGGCAACTTCCTTGAGCCGCAATCCGTTCGCGGCGGCCTGACTGTGAACGTTGCCGTGCTGAGTGGTTCGCCTGGCTTTGGAACGATCACCTCCTCACCGGTCACCATCGCCGGACCCGCCAACTCGGGCTCCACTCAATTCGACCCGTCCGCTGTCGGCACTACCCTGCTCTTGGCCGTGGCACCTTCCGGTTTCACGACGCCCAGTTCGGGTGGTTCCTTGAATGCCCAGGTCCGCACGCCGCAAATGAATGTCAGCGCCGTCACGGTGGGCAGAAACCTCCAAACCACCAGCACTCTGTTGCTCGGTCAACCGGCACCCACGGGAGGCGTGAACGTCACGCTCACCAGCGGTTCCCCTCAAGTCCTACTATCCTCCGGACCGAATACGCCCGGCACGGCCACCACCGTGATCAACGTACCCGCCGGTCAAAGCGCAGCGTTCTTCTACATCCAGGGCTTCGCCGATTCGGGAGTCGCCAACTACTCGGTTCAGGCGCCCAATTATGTGTCCACATCGGGAACGGTAACGCTCGCTCCGTCCGCCATCGTCATTTCGAGCCTCTTCGGAGTGGGCGCCGGCTTCGCCACCACGGTGGGCGGCGGTAACCAGGTGATCACCATCTCCACTGCCCTACTGGATGCCTCGAACGTCTTCCAGTCCACGCAACCCCTCGCCGCCGGTCTGACGCAGGTGGTGAGCCTCACCAACAGCAATCCGGCTGCCGGCAGCTTCCCGGCTACGGCGACGATCACCGGGGGCAACAGCGACGTCAACGTCAACTTCTCGCCGGCCTCGGTCGCCAATACCCTTCTTGGCGTAACCAATCCGTCCGGGTACTCCTCACCCACCACGGGAAGGACGGTGTTGGTCCAGGTAAAACCTTAAGTCCCGGAACTTAGAATCGGGGGGAATGGACCCATTCCCCCTTTTCTTTGTGCTGTGTTTTTAAACAATGCGGATATAATCGGAGTTAGTTCAACCATGAGACAAACGTCTGCGTTTTTCGTTTTCTGGTCCTTCTGTTCGAGCGCGCTGCTAGGTGCCGCCGGATTTGAGATGGCCAATGTCGCGGTGGGAAGCAGTTTGCAGACCGCCGCCACGTTTAAACTGACTGAACCGGCCCCGGATGGCGGACTCGAAGTCACTTTAAGCACTGAAGATGCCAACCGGCTCAAGCTCTCCCGCCGACCGGATAGTGCCGGCACGGCCTCCATCGTCATCACCATCCAGGGCGGCTTCAGCGAGAGTCCGGACTTCTGGATTCACGGCTTCGGCTCAAACGGCGAAGTGGGGTACACGGCCAAAGGGAAAGACTATGCGACTTCCCGTGGCGTGGTGACCCTAAACCCCTCGACCATTGTCATGGTGGGCCCGTTTAAGGCCAACCGCTTCCGTACCACCACCGGCGCCAGCCCCTCCCGCATCGTTCTTTATGCCGCCCGCCTCACCCCCGCGATGGAGTTTGCCGAACAGCAGGCCGTGGCCGGCGGGGTGACCCTGCAATTGGAGGTGACAAACTCATCGCCGGAAGTGGGCTCGCTTTCGCCCGCGATGCTCTCCATCCCCGGCGGCACTCCCAACGCCATCACCGAGTTTAAGCCCGCCAAGGCCGGCACGGTGAACTTAGCCGTGAAGCCCCCCGCCGGTTTCAGCCCGGCCCCGGCCGCCTACAGTGGCGTCGTGGGCGTGGTCACTCTGCCCGGGATCGCGATTACGGACCAGGTGATGATCGGCCAGAACCTTCAGATTGGCGCCAACGTCGGGCTCGGGGAGTTCGCGGGTCCGAACGGCCTGCAAGTCACTCTTACCAGCGACGATGCGACCCAATTGCTCATTTCCCGCTCGGCCACCGAAGTCGGCGCTAAGTCGATTGTGATCACCATCCCGACGAACGGTGTCAGCGCCCAGTTCTACCTCCAAGCCTTGGGCAAAACCGGTACCGCCACCTACACCGCGACCGCGAAGGGCTTTGCCAGCCGCATGGCCAAGATCGGCCTTGCCCCCTCCGGCGTCGTCATCGCCCCCGCGCCGTATGGCCCGCCGGACGAAGCCGAGCTCTTCCGGAAAGGCCAGGAAGGCGCCCGCGGCTTCGTTTCGCACTTGGCCAAAAAGGCCAAGATGTCGATGGCGGTCTGGACCGCGCAGCTTGACCCCATCACCCTCCGCTCCGCCGACATCACCGTCCAGCCCCTCCGGGCCGGCATGACCCTCAAAGTGGATGTCGAAAGTAGCAATCCCGCCGTCGGTAGCGTCACCGGCTCCGTTGTCATCAAGGGGGGCTCGGAAATCGGTAACACCGTGTTCACGCCGCTGTCGAAGGGCTCTACCGTGATCTCGGCCATTACTCCGGCTGGCTTTACTAAGTCGGCGAATTCCACTTCAGTGGAAGCGATTGTTAAGGACTAGCCTACTTACTCCAGTCCTCCAATTCGGCGAATTCAGTAAGGGTGGCTCTCCTGGCCACCCTTTTTTCTTGGCATCCAAAAGGACTGGTCACTTAGTCATTAGTACTGGGTCGTTAGTTCCACTAAGTGAATTCCAGGAATGTAACTTCCCCGTAAGCGATTGAAATAGAGTATTTTACAAGCTTGTAGTATCGATGAGCGTAATGGGAGTAATGAAAATCTGCTTTCCAGGAGCCTGAGTTTTTTTTGACTATTGCCTAGTTTCTACTTCATACTCTCTGTGTAACCACACAGGAGGAGCGTTGGAGTTCTGGCCGCCGTTTGCGTAAGCAAAGTTGGCCGGGGGAGGCTTCAGCGTCTAGCTAATATGAAAACATGGATGAGGTCGGCAGTTGCCGCCGTCACGATGGCGTTTGGGCTATCGGCGGCTTCGATCACTTATGATACGAGCGTTGTAGGAACGAACGGGTCGGGGGAGACGGTATACCGATACGTCTTCAACCTCCAGGACGTCCAATTGCTGCTCAATCAGGAACTGAACATCGGCTTCGCCGTGGCGACGTACCAGTCGCTGCTGAACGGAGTGGCGCCGGGCCAGTTCGACCTGCTGTTGCTTCAACCGAACCAGCCGTTCGGGGCCGACGGAGTCTACAGCCTGTTCGCCTTGGTGAATCAGCCCTCCATGTTGGGTGAGTTTCGGGTGGATTTCACCCTGGTCAGCGGTCAATCGCTGGCGGGATTGGCGTTTGTCGTGAGTCAATTTGATGTCAATGGTGGCTTTTTAAACACCGTGACATCGGGCCTGACGGAAATACCGGAGCCCAGCACGTGGGTGCTGGCCACTTCCGGCATGTTTTTCGCGGGACTCATGAAAGTCAGCCGGCAGAGACGGTAAGATAAAAGATCTCGCTGGCGCATTTTGGGTCGGTGTCTCGGAGGACTTATGCGAAATTTTTATTCTTTAGCGGCGCTCGCCGCGCTCGTTGTTCTGGCTCCTGCTGAGGCGCTCGCACAATTCACGATCGATAACTATGTGCTAGCGGGCGAGACCCGCCTCACGCGGACGGTTTCCGATTTCGAATACCGGGCGAACGTGATCAATACCGGCCCCGCCCGATCCTTCCTCACCGCTACGGTCACCAGCGCCCAGTTCACCACCTTTGTGGTCCGCAACGTGCTGCACTTTAGCAATGTCCCGGCCAACGGTACGGCGACCAGTATCGACACTTTCGTCCTGCGCATCGACCGCACCGCCCCTTTTATCCTCGCCAACGTGCAGTGGAGGTTCTCTCCCGCCCAAGCTCCCATCGCCAACCCGGGTCCCCCGCAAACCGCCGGACTCACCCAATTAGTAACGCTCAATGGCACCGGGTCCTCGAATCCCAGCGGGGTGGTTAGTCCACTTTTCTACGCCTGGATTATGATGTCCCGCCCGGCCGGCAGCGCGGCCGCTCTTTCGAACTCTGGCGCACCGATGCCCACCTTCATCGTCGATCGCGCGGGCCAATATCTTTTCTCGCTCACCGTAAGCAACAACTTTGGGACCGACACGGCCTACGTCACCGTCAGCACCAGCAACTCGCCTCCGGTGGCCAATGCCGGGCCCGGCCAAAGCTTGCCCCTGGGCGCTACCGCCACCCTGAATGGCAGCCTGTCTTCGGACGTGGACGGCAATTCTCTCACCTATGCCTGGTCGTTCGTCACTCGCCCCGCCGGCAGTTCCGCCGTGCTGGCGAACCCGACCTCCGTCAACCCCACCTTCGTGCTCGATCGCGCCGGCGCCTACGTGATTCAGCTCATTTGCAATGACGGCACCCTGCCCAGTGCCCCTGCCACGGTTACCATCTCCACCATCAACACTCAGCCGGTCGCCAATGCCGGGTCTACCCAGGCGGTTAACGTTGGCTCTCTGGTGCAACTGAACGGTGGCAACTCGACGGACGCCGACGGCAATCCGCTGACTTATGCCTGGATCCTCAATTCGGTCCCCGCGCAAAGCACGGCCACGCTCAGCAACACCACCATCGTCAACCCGACTTTCACGGCGGACCGTCCCGGCACTTACATCGCCCAGTTGATCGTCAACGACGGCTTCGTGAATAGCAATGCGTCGACCGTCACCATCACCACGAACGCCGTCCCCGCGCCTACCGCCAACGCGGGTCCCGCCCAAACCGTTCGTTGGGGCGCCACGGTGCAGTTGGCCGGTAGCGCCATCGATCCTGGCGGCCGTCCGATTACTTATAGTTGGTCTTTCACCTCGCGCCCCACCGGCAGCACGGCGGTATTCTCGAATCCCAACATTCCCAACCCCACCTTTGTCGCTGACGTGCCCGGCAACTTCATTTGCCAATTGATCGCCAGCAATCCCTTTAGCTCGAGCGCCCCGGTGACGGTCACCATCACCACCACCAACTCGACGCCGGTGGCCAATGCCGGACCCGCGCAGAGTGTGCTCGCCGGCACGCTCGTGGCGCTAACCGGTGCCGGTTCCACTGACGCCGATAGCGATCCGCTCACCTACGCCTGGTCCTTCACCAGCCGACCCAATGGCAGCGTGGCCAGTCTGTCGGCCCCCACCAGCCCGTCGCCCAACTTTACCGCCGATGTGGCCGGTACGTACATTGTCCAGCTGATCGTCCGCGACCAGTTCGCCGCGAGCTTGCCGGTTACGGTTACCATCACTGCCGTCGCGCCCGGCCAGATTGTGATTGCGGCGACGAGCGTGGCGCCCGGGGCCACGGTCGTCCTGCCGGTGACGCTCTCCTCGCCTGCCTTTAGCGCCTCCACCGTCACCTTGGCGATCGTGGGCGCGGGGGTCAGTCTTTCTTCTAGCACTTTATCGTTCGCCCAAGGGGCCACCACGCCCACTACGCCGGTTAATGTCACGGGTCTTCTGCTCGGCGGTACCCAGATCAATGGCACCGGTACGGGTCTTACCGCCGGCTCCGGCACCGTCAGCGTGAATGCCACTCTGGCCTATACGACCAGTTCCGTCACCATCATCGGTACGGCGACGCAGAACCTCGCCTTGAGCTTGTCGGTTCCGGCCCCCATAGGCGGCGCGGTCGTGAATTTGCTTTCGAGCAATACGGGCTTCGCCACGGTTCCGGGCACGGTGACCTTCGCCGCGGGTACGCAGACCGTCAATGTGCCGGTTACTGGCGTCGCCGCCGGCACGGCCACGATCACTGCCTCCGGCACGGGCTTGAACTCGGTGAACGGCTCGGCCACCGTGGTCGGTTTGCTCGCGATCTCCACCGCCGCATTGCCCAACGGCACCCAGGGCGTGGCCTACTCGCAGCAACTCGCCACCACCGGCGGCACGGCCACGGCCAAGACCTGGCAGTTGACCGGCGGCACCTTGCCCACCGGCATGAACTTCTCCACCGGCGGCTTGCTTAGCGGTACGCCCACCGAACTGGTCACCAACCGGTCGCTCTCCTTCCAGGCGACTGACCCTGGCTCGCCGACCCAGAACGCCTCGGCCACGCTCACCCTCTCGATCGTCGCCGTGCCGCCCACCGCCATGTCGGCCACCAGCGGTACGCCGCAGAGCACGGCCATCTCGACGGCCTTCTCCGCGCCCCTTGTGGTTACCGTTACCGGTGCCGGCGGCGCGCCCGCGGCTGGCGTCACCGTCACCTTCACCGCTCCCGTTAGCGGAGCCGGCGGCACCTTCGCCGGCGGCGCCAATACGGCAACCACTTTGGCGAACGGCGTCGCCACCTCGGCCGTCTTCACCGCCAACTCCACCGCCGGCGGGCCCTACAATGTCGTCGCCTCGGTAAGTGGTGTGCCTTCGGTCAACTTCGCCCTCACCAACACTGCCGGCGCTCCGGCTTCGATCACCGCCACCAGCGGCACGCCGCAGAGCGTGCCGATCAACACCGCTTTCGTCGGTACCCTGCAGGCTACCGTGCGTGACTCGGGGAGCAACCCAATCCAGGGTGTCACGGTTACCTTTACCGCTCCCGGCAGCGGCGCCAGCGGCACTTTCGTCGGCGGCGTGAATACGGCCACTACCAATGCCTCCGGTGTCGCCATTTCCGCAGTCTTCACTTCCAATGCCACGGTAGGCCCTTACAATGTGGTCGCCTCCGTGCCCAGCTTCTCCGCCAACTTCGCGTTGACGAATACGGCTGGCCCGGCCGCCACGGTTAGCATCTCCTCCGGCTCGCCGCAAACGACGGGCGTCACGGCGGTTTTCGGCAATCCGCTAGTGGTCTTGGTTGCTGACGCGGGCAGCAACCCGGTCTCCGGAGTCACGGTTACCTTCAGCGTCCCCGGCAGCGGCGCTAGCGCCTCCATCGCGGGCGGCAATACGGCAGTCACCCTGGCGAATGGCCTCGCCACTTCCGGCATCGTTACCGCGAATGCGACGGCGGGAAGTTACAACATTGGCGTGTCGGCTCCCGGAACGCAAACTGCCGGCTTCGCGATGACGAACACCGCCGGCGCGGCCTCCGTCATCCAAGTCACCAGCGGTTCCCCCCAGACGATTGGCGTCACCGTCGCCTTCGGCGCGCCGCTGGTCGCCACCGTGCGCGACGCCAACAACAACCCGGTCTCCGGCGCCACTGTTACCTTCGCCGTCCCCGGCTCGCTAGCTAGCGCTAGCATCACCGGCGGCGACACGGCCGTCACCGGCGCCAATGGCCAAGCGACCTCCGGTGTCGTCACCGCGAACGCTACGGCCGGCGCTTACAACATCGGCGCTTCGGCCCCCGGTACTAACACCGTCAACTTCGCGATGACCAATACGGCCGGTGCGGCCACGACGATCGCCCTCGTCAGTGGCTCCGGCCAGACCGCCACCGTCCTAACCGCCTTCACCAATCCCTTGGTCGCTACGGTGACCGATGCGGGTGGCAATCCGGTCTCTGGCGTCACCGTCACCTTCGGCCTGCCGGTCAGCGGCGCTCGCGCCACCATCGCCGGCGGCAATAACACCGCCGTCACCGGCGTTAACGGCCAAGCCACCTCCGGCGCCCTAACGGCTAACGCCACCTCCGGCGCCTACAACGTCTCGGCCTCGGCGCCCGGTACCAATACCGTTAACTTCGCGCTCACCAACAACGCTGGCGCCGCGGCTTCCATCGCCCGGACCGGCGGCAACGCCCAAGCGGCCACGGTTGGGGCTCAATTCGGTACGGTCCTCACCGCCACCGTGAGCGACGCGGGCGGCAATCCGGTCGCCGGGGTCACCGTTACCTTCGCGGCTCCCGTCTCGGGCGCTAGTGCCACCATCGCGGGCAGCAACACAGCCGTCACCGGAGCGAATGGCCAGGCCGTCTCTGGCGTCCTTACCGCCAACACCACCGCTGGCGGTTACAATGTCGCGGCCTCGGCCCCCAGCGCCGGCTCAGTGAATTTCGGCCTCACCAACAACGCCGGCGCGGCAGCTTCGCTCACCGCGACCACCGGTGGCGGCCAAAGCACCACCGTCAGCACGCCGTTCGCTTCGCCCTTAACGGTTACCGTCCTCGACGCAAACAGCAACCTGGTCTCTGGCGTCAGCGTCACCTTCACGGTGCCGGGTAGCGGTGCCAGCGGCACCTTCTCCGGCGGCGCCGGTTCTTTCAACGGCAGTTCTAACGCCTCCGGCCAAGTGTCGACCTCCATCTTCTCGGCCAACGCGACCGCCGGCGGCCCCTACAATGTCGTGGCCACCGCGGGAGCTCTCACCGCCAACTTCGCCCTCACCAACAATGCGGCGGCGTTGCCCAACACCCTGTTGTTGAGTAACGCTACCGTCGGTAAAGATCTCCAGGCCTCGCTCACGCTGACGCTCACGTCCGCTGCCCCCCCCGGTGGCCTCACCGTCAACTTCACCAGCAGCAACGGGAGCAATGTCCTCGTTGCCGGCCGCCCCGGTGATACCGGCGGTGTGAGCTTGAACGGCATCGTCATCAGTGAAGGCACCACTTCGGTCTCCGGCATCTTCGCCCATGGCCTGCAGAATAGCGGTTCGGCCAACATCACAGTGAGCGCCAGCGGCTGGACCAGTGGCGTCGGTACCATCACCCTCGCCCCCTCCGGCGTCATCATGACCGCCCCTGGCGGCGGCAATAGCTTCTCCGTGCCGGCGGGTGTCAACAACACTCCGGTCACCCTCACCTCCGGTCGCTTGAACGGCAGCGGCGTCTTCGTCGAAGCCCAACAGGCTCGCGGCGGCACCACCATCCCGGTCAGTCTCTCGAGCGCCAACGGTTTCGTCGGCACCTTGCCTGTCACGGCCACCATCTCGAGCGCCAACCTTTCCGCCGGTGCTAGCAGCGTGAACGCGAACTTCAACGCGATTGCCATCGGCTCCACGGTCCTGACGGCCGCCACTCCCAGTGGCTTCACTGCGGTCTCCGCCGGTACCAACCAGGTGACGGCGACCGTAACGGCGCAAGGCCTCATCGCTGACCCGGTCACTGTAGGCCGGAACCTGGAAGCTATTTACCTCCTCCGTGTGAACTCGCCGCCGGCGGCCGACACCCAGGTCACCATCACCACCACCGATCCCAACCTGCGCTTCTCGCAAACGGCCGCGGGCGCCGGTGTGGCCACCCTCAATCTCACGATTCAATCCGGCCGCACGGTCACGCAAGACTTCTTCGTCTACGGCCTGGCGAGCACCGGCACCGCCAGCTTCACGGCCACCGCGGCGGGCTACTCCTCGGCCACCGGGACCGTCACGTTCGGTAGTTCCGGTTTTGTGGTCGCAGGTACAGCCGGGTTCGGCGGCAACTTCAACATGACGAGCGCAGCGGCTAACCAACCCCTCGACGTTCGTCCGGCGCTTCTTGACGGAAGCGGTGTGCCCGTCGCCTTCCAGGCGGTTCAGGGCGGCGTCACTGCCTCTGTGGCCGTTACCAGTTCCAACCCCAGCGTAGGTGCGATCATTACTTCCCCGCTTAGCTTCACTGGAGGTATCGGTCAGCGCTTTACCGATTTCGATTCCAGCTCCGGCGGTACCACCACTGTTTCCGTTACCACCGCAACCGCCGGGTTCGTCACTCCAAGCGTACAAGCTTCGCTGGTAGTGACGGTTTCCGCCCCGAATGTGGGTGTGAACTTTAGCTCCACGACGGTTGGCCGGAACCTCCAGACCAGCGGCACCATTCTTCTCGGTGCCTCCTTGCCGACTATCACCACGGTTACTATCACCAGCAACAATCCCTCCGCGTTGTTGGTTGCGCCTAACGGAACAACTGCCGGGTCTACCAGCATTACCGTCAACATCCCAGCGAATACGCTCAACGCCGGCTTCTTCATCCAAGGCCTTACTGATAACGGTACTGCCACAGTCACCTTGTCGGCTCCCGGCTTTACCGCCGCCACAAGGACTATCACCTTGGTGCCGTCTGGTCTTGTGATCACTGGTACTAATACCGGCGAGATCCAACCGAACTCGATGACCACGTCCTTCCACGGGCGCTCCATCACGCTGTCGGCCTTCTATCTTGACCCAAATACCCTACAGCGGATCGATCCGCAGGCAGTGCGACCTGGCGTCACCCTTACCCCAACCATCAACAGCAGCAATGGTGGTCTTGGTGTCACTTTCCTGGCTATCACGATTCAAGGTGGAACAAGTTTCGTTGATGCGGTGTTTACCAACTCCGCTCAGGGCACGACCAACCTAACGATCAATCAGCCGTCTGGCTTCGTGACCCCGGCCAGCATCTACACGACTCTCCAAGTCATAATCAACAACTAGCTTTTCACCCGAAAGCTCAGAAGGCGCCGCTCTCCACCGGGAGCGGCGCCTTTGCCTTTCTCAGGTGAAGTTTTTCCTCCACTCCCTCAAGTCCGTCCGCCACCCAGTCGATAGAATCTTGTAGGCTAGTACGGGATACCTTAGCCCGTACAGATTTGCCCAGGCTACGGTGAGTCTGGCGCCCCAAGGGCTGCGAGAAATGGTACCCTGATCTTAGTTGAGTTTGTGGTTTTTTTAGGAGGAGTGTGGATGCGTAACCTGATTCGTTTGGCGCTGTTAGCTGGGTTTGCCTTCGGAAGTCTTTCCGCGGCGACCATCACCTATTCGGTGACGAACCTCGGTACCTCAACGCTGGGTAACCCGAACTTCCGGTACACCTACAATTTGACTGGCGCGCCCCTCGGCGTCAATCAGGAACTCGGAATCTTGTTTGAGGTCAGCCGCTATGCCTCGATTTCGAATGGTGTGGCTCTCCCCGGCACCGGTTTGGATCTTCTGTTGTTGCAGCCCGGTAACCCCATCGGAGCGGCCGGCCGTTACAGTCTCCTCGCCCTCATCAACAATCCTTCCATGATCGGCACCTTCACCGTCGACATGGCCTACATTCTCGCTGGGAACGCTCCGGTACCGGGCGCGCAGAGCTTCTTTATTGACCAGTTGAATGCTCAGGGTGGATTTGTTAGCCGTCTCGAGACGGGCGTCACCTCCCTGTCCCAATCTCAGTTCGAGATCCCCGAACCCGGCACCATCCTCCTCAGTGCCGCCGGCTTGGCCTTGGTCGCCCTGGCTCGCAAACGTCGTTCGTAAGGTCTGACGTCCCAAAACGCAAGACGGCCGCCAAAGGAACTCGGCGGCCCGCCGGATGTGAGAAAGTCTTAGCATGTTCCGCCTTCGCCTCTGGATCGTCGCCACGCTACTTGCGCTCGCCCTCTTTGGCCAGGCGCCTAAGCGCAAACGCCTCCTCGCTATCGGTGACGGCCAGACCTATGGCTATCAGCACGAGTCCGTCTCCCACGCCCTCGCCGTCATCGAGCGGCTTGGCAAGGAGAGCGGCCTCTACGACACGGTGATTCGCACCGATACTCAGCTCCTCACCAAGCAGCCCATCAAAGTCGCCATCGGGCAAGCGAAAAACCTCAAGAACCTCAACGACTTCGACGCCGTCTTCTTCTATACCGCCGGAAGCCCCGTCATGACGGACCAGCAGAAGGCCGACCTGCTCTCCTTCGTCCGAGATGACGGCAAGGGCATCGTCGGCGGCCACTCTGCCACCACCACCTTCTACGACTGGCCCGAGTTCGGCGCCATGATGGGCGGCTACTTCGACGGCCACCCCTGGGGCGTTTTCGAGGCCCCGGTGATCGTCGAGGACCCCGACTTTCCCGCCATGAAGGCCTTCCCCCGCACCTTCACCATCCGTGACGAGATCTACCAACTGAAGGAGCCCTATTCGCGCGGCAAGGTCCGCGTGCTGGCGCGCCTCGACGCCTCCAAGCTCGACCTCAAGAAGGCTGGCGTCAACCGCACCGACCGCGACTTCCCCGTCGCCTGGGTCTCGCAATACGGCAAGGGTCGCGTCTTCAACTCCTCCTTAGGCCACTTCGACGACGCGTGGGACCGTCCGGCCGTCCAGCAGATGTGGCTCGAAGCCATCAAATGGTCCATGGGCCTCACCCAGGCCGATGCCACTCCCCGACCGGCCGTCTCCGCCGTCCGCTTCACCAAAGATATCGAAGCCTTCCTCCAGCAGGACCGAACCCAACCCCCACCGTCGGGCGGCATCCTCTTCATCGGCAGCAGCATCTTCCGCCGCTGGACGCGCCTCCAAGAGCAGATGGCACCGCTACCGGTCTACAACCGCGCCTTCGGCGGCTCCCGCACGGCCGACGTGCTTGAGCACATGGACAAAATCGTCCTGCCCTACGCCCCCAAGCTGATCGTCTACTACTGCGGCAGCAACGACGTCAACGCCGGTTCGAGCGCTACACAGATTGTCGACGGCTTCCGGCAGTTCGTGTCCCGCGTCCACGCCCAACAACCCGCCACCAAAATCCTCTATGTCTCCATCAACCGCGCCCCCGATAAGCAGGACAAATGGGACATCGTCGACGCCGCCAACGCTTCGGTGCAAGCTTTCTGCGCGAAGGATAAGCGGCTCACCTACATCGATGTCAACCCTGCCCTCTTCGACGCTGCGGGCCAGCCGAAGCTCGAGCTTTACCTCCCCGACAAACTCCACTTCCACGAACCCGCCTACGACCTTTTCACGGCCATCATCAAGCCCGTAGTCGAGAAAGTCTGGCGCGAACGCTAACGCGACCGGGAGCTGAAATTCCTAGCCCGCAGCGTAAGCTGTGGGGTGGATTCGGCTACGACATCCCACAGCCCACGCTGCGGGCTAGACAGGGCTACACAGATAGACCTTAAGGCAACTGCACCCGGTCATACTCGTGCAGCAAGCGCGTGTTGAGGCGCAGGATGCCATCGGGGCCCGCGCCCCCGCCGTAGATGTCGCGGAACTTGGCGCCCCACACCATCTCGCCGGCCTGATACGACGAGCGGGAGTGCACCTGCTGGGTGAAGGTCTCGTCGATACCGGCGAGCAGAATATACACTTCGGCTTGAGAAGCGAGCCATTGCTCTTCCGTCCAGCCATGGAGCGGGCTGGCTTCGTCGATGGGGTGCACGATCACCCATTGCACGGGCAGGAAAGTCACTTTGCTCCGCTCGAGCTCCAGGGTGTAGAAGCGCCGGGTGAGCTTGCCTTCGCACATCTCCATGCGGCCCAAGGTAACCATCGCGCTCACTTCCGAGAGTTCGCTGCTGCTGGTGTTCAGAATCCGGAACATCAAAGCCCGCCCCCCGCGGAACGGCGCGATGAGCGCCTTCTCGCTGTACAGAATCTTCGCCTGAGGCCGGGAGAAGCGCGCGAACAAGAGCCCAGTGGCCAGCGCGAATCCCAGCAAGCCAACCAGCGCTTCCATCGCCACCAACGCATTGGCCGCCGGACCCTCCGGAGTCATCTTGCCGTAGCCGATGGTAGCCAAGGTCTGCACGCTGAAGAAGAACGCGTTCTGCACCCGTCCCCCCATCGTGGGGGCGTCGGCGCTGGAGAGTGCGCCAGGTCCACAGAGCAGGTAGCCGCCCGCGAAGACCAGGTTCACCACTACGTAGACCAACAGCACCAGCACATGAAAGCGCAGCCAGGAGATCGTGAGCAAATGGTGGTAAATGTTCAGTGACCCACCCATGCGCCGCACATTGAACGAGCCATCGCGGTTCAGCAGCCGCGACTGGTTCTGTTCCCCCAGCCGCCCGCCCAGCCCCAAGTCTTTATCGAGATCTTCCGCCAAGCCCTTAGTTTAGAGCAACTCTTGTGGCAGACTCTTAAGATTCCACGCGGCTCCTCCCTCCTTTCGTGCTTCCTCTGCTCGTCAGGCCGTTTCCAGCAATTCAAACTGCGATGGCTCGGGAATCGGGTCCCCATCCTCTGGCATGGCGGCCAGATGCATCTCCATCGCTTTGGTCATCCGCTCGCGGGTTTCCTCGATCGTCCGCCCCGTGGCAGCGCATCCGGGCAGATCGGGCGCGTAGGCACCGTAGCCCGTGCTCGATTTTTCATAGAGGACAATGTAGCGGCTCATTCCATTACCGCCTGCTTCATTATAGACCTCAGTGTTTTTGGTGGGATCTCATCCGATTTGCGACCGGCTAGGGTTACCTTCCCTGGCTTGGTGGGGTGGACGAATTGCCGATCACTACCTTCCTGGTTGCGAATCCGCCATCCTTCGCTCGAAGCTTCAGACTCTCGCGGACCTGCATCGCCCTCTATTTCCCCAACCCCGCCGCCCAGTTCAACACCACTACCATTGGCAGCGCCGCCGCCCCCCCCCCCCCCCCCCCCACCCCCCCACCCCGCGGCCCCTCCCCCGACGGCCCTGGCCCACGCACCGCCCCCGCACCCACCCGACACCCCCCCTCCCCCCGCCCCCCCCGCTCTCGCGGCGCGGCGCGCGGCTCGGGGGCGGGCCTGGCTGGGGTGGGGTGGGGTGCGTCCGTTCGGGCGGCCGGGGCGGCCCGCGCGCCCGCCCCCGCCCCCCCCCCCCCCCCCCCC